>NZ_JASPHM010000012.1:0-84363 GCF_030229215.1 Corynebacterium sp. MSK150 | reverse complement strand
TGCAATATCGAAATCAGACCCTTGAAGCCCTAACCGCCTAGAATTAAACCAGTCCAACTTTCGGGGGCCAGTTCACACATTCACGCGGGGGACGGTTCAGCGATTGAGTCCTTTTACTTCGTGGCGTCCGCCAACGGCTGCTCGATCTTATCCAGCAGGTAGTCCAGACTCAGCACTGTTTGCCATCCAAAGGCTTTTTCTAGGTCGCCTTCCAAGTAGACACTGTGCCCATCCTTCACAGCGGGTAGCTTGCTCACGATTGGATCCTCGGTAACAGAAGCCTTGTCCTGCGTCGGAGCGTAGGACAACTGATCCCACACCAGTACGTCAGAATCAACCTGATCAGCGTTCTCCTTGGAGACCTCGCCGTAGAATTTATCCTTGGTGATTGCCGCGTAGGCGGGGTTGATCTTGAACCCCAGCTCGGTAAAGAAGCGGCTGCGCGGATCTTCTTCAGCAAAGACGGCCAGGCTGTCGGCAGAGACGGTGGCCACACCGAGTTCCTTCTCGGCCCACTCTGGGTGACGGTCCTTTAGGTCTGCAAACTTCGCTTTAACCTGCTCCACCTGATGTTTTGCCTCTTTAGGCTTGCCTACGGCTTGTCCAATCTCTTCCGTAGTCACGTCCCATGGCTGCTGCAGTTCTTTATATTCACCCTTTTGCACAACGACAGGGGCGATATCGGACAGCTTCTTGTATGTATTTTCATCAATATCCGAGTACACGGCAACGATGAGATCTGGCTTGTCCTTAGCGATAGCTTCCGCATTGACCTCTGTGTCTTTGTCGATTCGAGGAGTATCGCCCTCGATCTTGTCGTTAGACCAGTTGCCCGCAGCCTGCCCGTCTGGGGTCATGCTATCCCAATACTTCACGGAAACCGGCGTGATTCCGAGCGCCAGCAGCGCGTCCTGATCCGTATACCCTAGGGAGACCACGCGCTGCGGGACTTCCTTGATTTCGGTGGAACCATAGCGATGCTCGATGGTGGTGGGGAATGCACCTTGCTCGGCGTTGACCGCCTGGGAGTCTGCAGAGTTTTCGGATTGGTCATCAGTCGAACACGCCGTCACCGCGGTGCCCAGAGCCAACACAGTAGCAGTACCGACAAGAATTTTCTTGAATGTCATTTTTCTCCGTTATTACTGGTGACGGATCTCAGCGCAAGGCCTAGCCCGTTCACGAATGGGGAAAGGTCAGAATATTTGGTTGGTTATACCCAAATGGGGGGGGGCAACCAAGTTCCCCAATCGTTGGAGACAATGACATATTCTCGCACGTTAAAAGGATAACTTAGGCTTGCCTAAATAATCAATGTTACGCTGGTCACCAAAAGATTTCCAGGCACCGCCTATGCGATGCACATGCAGCACACTCAACTTTGAGACAGGCACTACAAAAGGTGCCGCATAGAGTTTCACCTAAATAGTGGGCGCCTAGGGCCAGTTGCGATGACTTGCAGCCCTTCACTTTTACAGTCTTTTAATTAAATGAAGGCTTACCTTACATGAAAACGGTAATATGCTTGTCCATGATTGACAATCACACCCAGCAACTGCCTGAGCCACGCCTCGGGCGCAGCTCCTCTCCCCGCCCAGCGGGAGTAGCTAGGTACCTGTCTCCACCCCGCGGCTCAGGGATTCTCATCGCTACCTGTGAGCCGAAGCTCTCCAAGGCAACCCGCCGCAGCGCCGGTGCTCGCTGGGCACTATTGGCTGGGAGTGGGGGCATCGGCAAGCGGCAGCAGCGATTGGAGGCCACGCCATGAGTGTGCGCACTACCCGCCTCCTGGGCCTAGGAGCTCTGCTCTTGCTGGTCCTCGTTGGCACTATCTGCAGTTTGCTGTATGGCGCCCGCTCCATTCCTGCGGAGGACGTGTGGGCCGCGCTGCGGGAACTGCCGGCCGCACGCGGTGCCCAGGACGAAGTTTCCACCAACCAACGCGTGGTAGCTGAGCTGCGGCTGCCGCGCACCATCCTGGCCATAATCGTGGGGGCGGCACTGGGAGTCGCCGGTGCTCTAATCCAAGGCCACACCCGCAATCCCCTGGCGGATCCGGGAATCCTGGGTGTCAGTTCCGGCGCGGCGCTAAGCGTTGTAGTCAGCTTCGCGCTATTTGGCATCACCGCCCCGTGGGCCACCGCGGTGATAGCCTTCCTCGGCGCTATCGCTGCCACGGCACTGGTCTTCGGCCTCGCCTCCGCAGGCAAGGCAGCCGTCGATCCCTTGACCTTAGTGCTGGGCGGCGCCGCATTGTCGGCGGTCTTAAGCGCCATCACCAGCGCCTTCGTACTCACCAATGAGAATAACCTGGACCGGATGCGCTTTTGGACCGTCGGCTCCCTCGCCGGCCGGGATATGAACATCGCGCTAGGAATCCTGCCGTTCATAGTGGTGGGACTGATCCTGGCGTTCGCTACCGGCCCGCAGTTGAATATTTTGAACTTAGGCGACGACGTGGCCGCAGGGCTCGGCATCAATACCGCGGCCGCAAGGCTGGCCGGCATGGGCATCATCGCCTTGCTGGCTGGCGCGGCCACGGCTGCAGCGGGCCCGCTAGGCTTCATTGGCCTGGTAGTGCCCCATATCGTCCGGGCTCTTACCGGCCCAGATTATAAGTGGATTTTGCCGTACTCTGCGCTAGCCGGCGCGGCGCTGTTGCTATGTGCTGACGTAGTGGGCCGCCTCATCGCGCGCCCCGGCGAGCTCCAAGTGGGCATCGTATTGGCCTTCGTTGGCGCGCCGTTCTTCATCGCCTTGATCTACCGAAAGAAGGTGATGACGCTGTGATGCGACGAAACAAGGCTGCGCAGGCCGTACAAGATAAACAAAGCGCTTCGTGGCAGATGCCGGGCGGGGTACCATTCCGGGCTGGGCCCATCTCGTTCCTCTGGCGCCCACGGGTGGTGCTGGTATGCATCATCGCCGCGGCGCTCACCGTCTTTTTAGGCGCGCTTTCCATCGGGCTGGGTGACTACCCTATTTCCGTTCCCCGAGTACTAGAGGTGATTTTCCAAGGGCAAGGATCCCTCGTGGAAAAACTCGTGGTCTTGGAGTGGCGCATGCCCCGAGTGGCCACGGCCATCGCGGTCGGCTGCGCGCTGGGGCTTTCCGGTGCGCTCACCCAAACGGTCACCCGCAACGCGCTGGCCAGCCCCGATATCCTCGGCATCACTACGGGTGCCTCGGCCATGGCCGTAACGGTCATCGTCCTTGGCGCCGGCGGCAGTGGATTCGCCGGCTGGCTTGCCGGAATCGGAATTCCCCTAGCCGCATTGCTGGGTGCGATTCTTAGCGCCATGGTGATCTGGGCATTGGCTTGGCGACGCCAAGCTGATTCCTACCGCCTCGTGCTCGTAGGCATTATCATCACCGCGCTGCTGAGTTCCTACATCAATTTCCTCATGGTCCGCGCGGAACTGCGGGATGCAAGCCAAGCACAGTTCTGGCTCACAGGATCCCTGGCCAAGTCGGAGTGGAGCACCACCATTCCCATGGTTGTCCTTGTGCTTGTCTGCGCCCCGTTGCTGGCCTGGATCGCCTACCAAGCACTGGCCACCACTCTGGGGCCCGACCTCGCCCGAGCGCTGGGCCAGCGCGTCAACGCCGTGCAGGTGGCGATGTTGGCATTGGCCGTAGCTCTAGCTGCAGTAGCAGTTTCTGCTGCCGGCCCCATCGGTTTCATCGCCTTTGTAGCACCCCAAGTAGCACTACGGCTGTGCGGGGTACCCAGCCCACCGCTTGCGGCCTCGGCTCTTACCGGCGCAGTGCTACTGCTCGGTGCGGACATCGTGACCCAGGCTGTCCTGCCGGTGGAGCTTCCGGTGGGTATTGTCACCTCCGCACTGGGCGGCGTCTTCCTCATCTACCTACTCGTTCAACGCACTAGGAGCACAGACGCATGACCTCCCCCATCCCCCAGCCAAGCGCAGACCACCCGAATACCGCCGGTGGCGTGGATGCTTCCTCGGTCACCGTGGGCTACGGCCAGCGCACCATCATCCGGGATCTCAGCGCCACTTTCCCAGCCGGCAAAATCACCACCATCGTGGGGCCCAACGGATGCGGTAAATCAACCTTGCTGCGCGCCATGTCTGGCCTGCTCAACCTTGATACCGGAACCGTGAGCGTGGATGGCCAGAATATCTCGGACATGAAGCGCAAGGACGTCGCCCGCATACTGGGCATGCTGCCCCAATCCCCCGTGGCCCCAGAAGGGCTATTGGTCTCCGATCTGGTGGCCCGCGGGCGGCACCCACATCAGGCATGGTTCCGCCAGTGGTCCTCCACGGACGAAGACGCGGTCTTCGAGGCCCTAAAGCAAACCGGTTCTGCGGATCTTGCCAGCCGTACGTTGGATGAACTTTCCGGCGGCCAGCGCCAGCGCGTATGGATCTCTATGGTGCTGGCGCAAAACACCGACATCCTTTTCCTAGATGAGCCAACGACGTACCTTGACCTCGCGACCTCCGTGGACATCCTCGAACTAGTCGATAGCCTGCGCCAAGAGCTTGGCCGAACGGTGGTAATGGTGCTGCACGATCTGAACCTGGCGGTGCGCTACTCCGATTATCTCGTGATTATGAAGGAGGGGCAGGTCATAGCTTCCGGCGCACCCGCAGAAATCATCACCGCAGAGCTACTGCAGGACGCTTTTGATCTGCGGGCGCGGGTCATCGAGGATCCAGAGACTGGAGACCCGCTCATCGTCCCGCTCAGGAAACCGGCTTAGGCCCAAGGCCTAAGCCCACCCACTAGGGTGGCGCATAAGAAAAGACCCTGACCGGAACTTAATCTGGTCAGGGCCTGGAAGTTGGTAGCGGGGGCAGGATTCGAACCTACGACCTCTGGGTTATGAGCCCAGCGAGCTACCGAGCTGCTCCACCCCGCGTCGAGATGACTTCCATCATCTGCGCTTGAACAGTGCGTTAACACAAAGTGTATTCGCTCTGTCCTGGCGACTCATGTAACTATACATAGGGAAAGGCACCTACCCAAATCCGCTGGGCAGGTGCCTAATCCATCGCGATTATAAGCCGGAACTACTTGTCCGTCTTCTGATAAGACTCCACAGCCTTATCGAGCTCATCTAGGGCGCGTCCGTATTCCTCGAAGGAACCATCGCGTGCATCTTCAAGCCCCTTCAGGGCCTTGTTGATGTCATCGATGGCGCCCGCCTCGTCGGAAGAAGACGGAGCGGAAGCTGGAGCCGAAGGCTTATCGTCCTTGGACTCGTCCTTCTTCTCCTCATCCTTGGCGCCGTCCTTGTCCTCGGAATCGCCGTCAACTTCCTCGATGTTCTGGGCAGACTTGGCGTCGATTCCCACCTGCTCGAGGGCATCGCCGATGGTCGGGGCATAGCCCACGCGGCCCTTATAGGACACGAGCACGCGCAACAGCTTCGGGAAGGCAGAGGCCTGGTCCTTGCGCTGCGAGTAGATCGGCTCGAGGTACAGGATTTCGCCACCACCGACTGGCAGGGCTAGCAGGTTGCCGTTGTGCAGGTCATTGGTGCCCTCCCACAGGGTGCGGTCGCGGGCGACCTGGTCGGAGGACATCATCGCATCCTGCGCCTGCTTCGGGCCCTGGGTCTGTGTATTGGTGGGCAGTACGCGCACGGTGATATCGCCGTAGTTCTCCGGTTCGGAGGATACGGCCATGTGCGCAGACAAGAACTCGCGGTTAAGACCACGGTAAGAGGTGGTCAGCTGGAAGGTCGGCTTGCCGGTCTCCGGGTCAGCGGCCATCACGTAGTACGGCGGCTGATTGAGCTGACGGGATTCCTCCGCGGTGGGGTCATTCGGCACGGACCAGAAGGCATCGTTATTGAAGAAGACATTCGGGTCATCCACGTGGTAGCGCGCCAACAGGTCACGCTGCACCTTGAACATATCCTCCGGATAGCGGAAGTGCTCGCGCAGCTCATCGGAGATCTCAGCCTCAGGCTTAACGACGTCCGGGAACACACCCTCCCAAGCCTTGAGCACTGGGTCATTCTTGTCGAACTCGTAGAGGTCCACAGTGCCGTCATAGGCATCGACGGTGGCCTTGACCGAGTTGCGGATATAGCCGACCTTGTCATTGACCAAGCGCTGGGTGGTGCCATCGGGATTAAGGGTGTCCTGGGTGGCGTCGGAAAGCGAGGCACGCTGGGAATAAGGCAGGGACTCCAAGGTGGTATAGCCATCCACAATCCACTTCAGGCGGCCATCAACCACGGCCGGGTAGGTAGCGGAATCGGTGGTCAGCCACGGAGCAACCTTCTCCACGCGCTCGCGCGGATCGCGGTCATACAGCAGCTTGGACTCGCTGCCGACGCGATCCGAGAGCAGGAAGTTCAGCTCGCGATACTTGGCGGCATACATGGTGCGGTCAAAGATATTGCCGATGCCAACGCCGCCCTTGCCGTCATAGGTATAGGTGGAGCTATCGGTGTCGTACTCGACCGGGTTATCGCCGGTCTTGCCGGTAATCGCATAATCCATGCCATCGGCCGCACCGGCAATGACCGGGCCGTAGTAGATGCGCGGCTGATCAACCTTAATGCCAAGGGACTTCTCTGCGTCCTGAGTTTCGCCTTCACCCTCGGACTCGCCGGCCTGGGTCTGTAGGTCAGACACGGTAAAGATGGGGAAGCCACCGCGGGCAGACCCTGCATCGCGAGCTACCTCGTCGACTTTATTGGCCTGCGCTGCCACAAAACCGTTGCCGTGGGTGTAGACGGTGTGGCGGTTAATCCAGTCCGACTGATTCTCCCGCAGCTCGTTCGGATCCAGCTCGCGGGCGGCGACAACGAAGTCGCGCTTCTTGCCGTCGATCTCGTAGCGGTCCATCGACAACGTCTCTGGGAAGCCGTAGAAGTTCTTCAGCTGCTGCATCTGGGTAAAGGTAGGAGAAAGGATCTCCGGATCCAGCAGGCGGAGGTTATTGATAGTGGCGTTATCAGAGGCCACCTTGTCATCAGAGACATCATCCCCGCCCCAGTTGTCTTCATAGGTGACGTGGTCATCAGTGAGCCCATAGGCATAGCGGGTGGCCTCGATATTGCGGGCGATGGATTCTTCTTCCTTTGCCTGGCGGTTGGGCTGTACGGAAAAGCGCTCCATCAGCAGCGGCCATGCCTGGCCAATGACCAGCGAGGACAGCAGCATCAGCACCACGGCCAGGCCGGGGATGCGCAGGTCCTTGATGACAACGGCCATAAACAGGGCCACGGCCACGAAGATGCCAATGATCATCAAGATAATTTTCGCCGGCAGGTAGGCGTGAATATCGGTATAGGAACCACCGGTAAAGAGGTCGTGCTGGGTATTAAGCAGCTCATAGCGCTCCAGCCAGTAGCCGATGACTTGGACTACCATCCACAGGCCGGCGGTAATCGCCAGCTGCAGACGAGCGGGGTGGGAGATGGAGCCGCGCACACCGGCGGCTTTATTACCAATGCGGATGCTGCCCAGCACGTAGTGGCCGAAAAGCGCGATGAGGAAGGCCAGGATCAACAAGATGGACAGGGTGCTGACCACCATCTTTAGAACTGGCAACGTGAAGGCATAAAAACCTAGGTCGTGGTGGAACTGGGCGTCTTGTTCGCCGAATTCCTGGCCGTTGAGGAAGAGCAGTACCGTGCGCCAATTGGACTGGCCGATGAAACCGGCGATGATGCCCACGATGGCGGGGATGACCTTGAAGAAGACGCCCATGGACTTCTCAATGGACTTGCGGTACTGATACACCGGCGAGTTCAGGTCTCCCAAGTCGAGCGAATCCGGGCGCCCGCGCCAGGCAAAGTAGCCGGCGGCCCACACCACTGCAGCGGCCACAAGACCGAAGATGATAAAGAGGACTATCCGCGCCATAATCGCGGTGGTGAAGACGTTCCGGTATTCAATCGCACCAAACCACCTCCAATCCGTGTACATGCCCACGAGCATGGGGCCGAAGAACAAGAGGACGGCAATGATGGCCGCAATGATTGTCGCGACCCGCGGGGGCCGCTTCAACGGGGCGGCTGGTGTGGATGACCCTAAGGACAACGCCAGCTCCAATCAACTAGTGCGAATTTAAAACCTGTAGACTTCTTCCAGCTTAAGGAAGCAATACACAGATAACGAATAAGGATGTTCATGAGTTCCCCCGAATTATCACAGCCAGCTCTAAACCGCGCGATGACCGAAGCCGTGGAATTCGTCCACGCCGAAGGCTGGGACGCTCGGCCCACCATCTTCGCGCTGGTTCCCACCCACTTGGTAGCCGATCAGCTTGCCGCACTCGATGAAGAGGATGCCGCGCCGCTTACCCTTATCGTGCAAGATAATGTGCCCGAAAACATTGAGCCCGGTTCTGAGCAGCTGGCCGATTATGTCTCCCGCCTGGCCTGGCCGCGGGAGGTCGCCGGCGTCATCTTGGCCCAAGAAATTAAGTTCCGCGATACCTCCAGCGAGGACCCCTCCCCTCGCCCGGCGCGCCTTTATTCCGGTGCGCTGCGCGAGGAAGGCATCGAAACCACGTTGCTGCAGCTGCGCCCCACCGAGGAAGAGCTGGAAGCGGCCGGACCGTTCGCGGAAGATGACATCCAGCTGCGCGGCGGTCCCCAGGTAGCTCCGGGGGTTATTGCGGCTTTG
This sequence comes from Corynebacterium sp. MSK150, assembly GCF_030229215.1. Lineage (NCBI taxonomy): Bacteria > Bacillati > Actinomycetota > Actinomycetes > Mycobacteriales > Corynebacteriaceae > Corynebacterium > Corynebacterium sp. MSK150. Next base: position 75,742 of record NZ_JASPHM010000012.1, on the reverse strand, counting down.
CGCTATGGGCTGAACCAAGACCCGGATGAGCTAGATTAGACTGAAGTGACAATTCTCGCCTGCGACTAAGGAGCATTTTCCTACCGTGCGACGCATTACTCTCACTCGCCTGACCGCCACCCGCGCCACCGCAGCAGCGCTTCTGCTGGGTGTAGGCGTGAGCACTGCCGCTTGTTCCTCGGACGATGCCGCGCCTGCCGACGCCCCCGTGGAGACCTCCCCTGCCGGCGCCGAGTCCACCGCCCCTGCGGCGGATACCGCTGAGGAAACCAACACCGCCTCTAGCTCCTCTTCCACCGTTGAGTCCAGCGCGGAATCGAGCGCGGCGGAAAGCTCGGAGGCCTCGGAGGGGGCGTCGGCAAGCAAGGAACCCGGCAACGAAAAATTGGAAAAGTCGGTGGCCAAGGCCTATGACATCTTTGCTCCGGTAGCGCCCAAGGAGCTCTTCGCGCACTTCGACCGCTGCGATTCCACGGGCGGCGACGATTCCTATAACTGCTCTGGGCCGGAGGTAGGCCAGTTCCAGTTCTTCCGCTCGCACTCCAAGGCCAAGCAAACCACGCAGGTGCTCACCGAGCTGCGCAGCTCGCAGGTCATTGAGGATGACGGCGACCGCGTCGTAGGCTGGTCCACCTTAGGAACCACCGCAGTCATCACCGTGGTGGACAATAAAGAAGGCATGGTTATGCAGCAGATGATCTCCTCCGACCAGGAAGACCCGGAAGAGAAGATCAAGGAGCTGGGCCTAGCTAAGTAGGCCGACTACTGGCAAGTTTTAATATCCTTGCCCTCCGCGAAGTCCTTCATCGTCGACACGGCTTCATCCAAGGTGGAAACTTCCGCGATGGGCATATCGCCGTGGTCGCTCGCGGCGGCCTCGGAGCAATTATCCTTCGGCGCGAGGAAGAGCTCCGCGCCCGCCTCGTGCGCCGCGGCAATTTTATGTTGGATGCCGCCAATGGGGCCCACTTTGCCGTCTTCCTGAATTGTGCCCGTACCGGCCACGAACTTGCCGCCAGTGAGGTCTTCCTCGTTGAGCTTATCGATGACCGCCAGGGTAAACATCATGCCGGCGGAGGGACCGCCAATATCCTGCAGGTTGTATTTGACCTTAATATCGTCTTGCGGGACCGAGAGCATGGCGATGCCCAGCATTGCCTGTCCCTTCTGGTGGGGGTTCTCCCCTAGCTCGATTTCTTCTTCTTGCTCCTTGCCGCCCCGCTGGACGGTCAGCGTGACCTTATCGCCAGGGCTTTTCTGCTTAATGACGTCTTGGACCTCGCCCGGTTCCGAGACCTCCTTGCCGTCTACTGCGGTTATGACATCGTCCTTCTTCAGCGTGCCCTGCGCCGCGCCCTCATCCATGACTTCCGCGATGGTGATCTTTACCGGCAGGTGCAGGTAATCCATGGCCGCCACGGTGGCTGCAGACTCGGACTGGGTAAAGGCCTGCTTATTGGACTCTTCTACCTCTTTATCGCTCATATTCTGCGGAATGACGGTATCGATGGGCACGATGGTGTCATCGGTCATCATCCAGCGGCCCAGCGCCTGCGCGAGGGTCATATTGGTGCGCACAGACACCGTGGTCATGTTGAGGTGGCCGTCGGTGTCATAGGTTTTCGGCGCCTGGACATCGACGACCTGGGTGCCGTCGACCTCACCCAATGTGTCCACCGTGGGTCCTGGGCCTTCAGCGGCATAAGGCACGGTCAAAGACACATCGGTGCCGGGGATATGGTCAAGCGATACCAACGCACCGGTGAGGACGACGGGGATGGCACCCCATGCGATGGTGCGGACGCGACGGCTAGCAGGAGAATTCACGGATCAATACCCTACAACCTTTGCCGTAGTGTTCGCTGTCAGCGTAGCGGGGATCATGGAAAGTAGCCGGATGGTGCCGGTAGATTAGGACGCATGAGCAACGGATTCGGTTTTTCTTTCCCCAATAACGATGACGACGATAATGACGGACGTCGTGACCAGAACCCGTTCGGCGCATTCGGCGGCGCTAATGGTGGCGGCCTGGGTGACATGCTGAACCAGTTCGGTCAGATGCTGTCCGGCATGGGCTCTTCCATGAACTCGCCGGAAAACTCCGGCCCCGTTAATTACGACATGGCTAAGCGCATCGCCCTGCAGCAGATCTCGCAGTCCAAGGCGGTAAGCGCGGACGATACCAAGGCTGTGGAGGAATCCGTCCGCTTGGCGGAGCTCTGGCTTGATGACGCCACCTATTTGCCCACCGCCTCCGGCACGGCCAAGGCCTGGGATTCCAAGCAGTGGTTGGAAGAGACCATGCCGGCGTGGCAGCGCATGGTCACCCCGGTGGCAGAGCACATGAATGATGCTCAGCTGGACTCCATGCCGGAGGAGGCCCGCGAAATGATGGGCCCCATGACCAAGATGATGAACCAAATGTCTGGCATGAACTTTGGCATGCAGCTCGGCCACGCCTTGGGCGATTTGGCCTCCCAGGCGCTGACCGGTTCCGATTTCGGCCTGCCCATCGCCCCAGCCAATACCGTGGCACTGTTGCCACAGACCATCCAGAAGGTCGCCCGCGAGCTTAATGTTCCTGGCCAGGAGGTGCTGGTTTATATTGCCGCACGCGAGGCTGCCCGCCAGCGACTGTTTAAGCACGTGCCCTGGCTGGTAGAGCGCATCGTCTCCTCTGTAGAGGAATATGCCATCGGCCTGGTTATTGATACCTCCCACCTGGAGGAAGTCACCCGCGAACTCAACCTCGAGTCCGGCGATCCACAGGCAATCCAGGATGCGATGAGCAAGTTGCAGGGCATGGACCTCTCCCCGCGCATTACCTCCAAGAACACTGCGGCCGCATCCCGCCTCGAGACCCTATTGGCCTTGGTGGAAGGCTGGGCCGAGCACGTGGTTACTGAGGCACTGGGCGAGCGCATCCCGTCGACCTCGAAGCTCACCCAGGCTTGGGCACACCGCCGCAGCACCGGCGGTTCCGCCGAGAATGCCTTCAGCAAGGTGGTTGGCATCGAGCTCAATGCCCCTAAGGTCTCTGAGGCCGCAGAGCTATGGCGCCGCGCCACCGTGGCCGTGGGCGCAGAAAAGCGCGATAAGGCTTGGGATCACCCGGACTTCCTGCCCACTGCGGAGCACCTCGATAACCCGGCCGCCTTCATCGACTCCCTGCTGGACGAAGGCCCGGATGAGGGCTTCGAAGAAGAGTTTGCCAAGCTGGAGGAAATGCTGAAGAACGGCGAGGATTCCTCTGCCGTGCAGGGCGACGAGTCCACGGATTCCGAGAAGCCGGAAGGCAAAGACGACGAGAAGGACAAGGGCAACGAGGACGGAGAGAACTAGCAGCCCCAGCGCTGATAGGCCTCAAGATAGCCCTTCGCCCGCTCAGCGTGGGGCGCCCTGTCCGCCCACTGCCAAAAATCCCGCCCATGGCGCGGGATGAAGGTGTGGGTGAGCTCGTGAATGATCACTGAATCCAGCACATAATCCGGCACGTGTTGCAGCCGGTCACTGAGCCGAATATCCGCGGTGGAGGTAGTACAGCTACCCCACCGCGTATTTTGGTTGCTCACCCACCGAATAGAGCCGATGGTTGCACGACCATCTAAATACGCCGCGTTAAGCCGCCGCGCACGTTCTTCGAGCTGGGCGTCTGTGCGGCGGCCACTGCCCTGTTTCTTCTCCACCCGCGCCAACATGTCTGCGACGGCATCGCGCTCATCCCGCACGGACATCCACGCGGGAATGCGTACCTCGAGCACCCCGGATACCATGCGCGCCTGCACGGTTTTCTTCCGCTTGGCAGAGCGAATGACTTTGACCTCTGGGGGCTGCGGTGCGGTGGGCTGCGTGCTCGACATGACAGGTGATTGTACCTGTGGTGCAATGGAGACCACATACTTCGGGGGAAGGGGTTAAAAGCGTGGGGATTTCTGCCACCCAAGTGGTCTTGGCGCCAGGCAGCGCAGTGTTGTGCCGCGAGGAAACGGTGATCCAATTTGGCATGGATGCCACCCGCGTTGGGGTTGCGGAAACTGGAAGCGCGCTCACCGTCGCGACGGCTTTCAACACCGCTCGCGAACCAGTGTCCCCGGAGGACTTATCTGAACGACTGCGTGCTGCAGGGCTTGAGAAGGCGGCGGCGCTGAGCCTCATTGAAGACGCGCTGGACTACGGCATCCTCTGGCCACACAACGAGGCCGATGCCAAGGCAGACGCCATTGTCCTCATGGGAGAATCCGCCTTGGCGGAGAGGCTCCGCGCGCGCCTTGAGGCGGATGGCTTCCAGGTCCGCATCCCGTTGGAGGAAGACAATGTCTTTTCCTATATCCACGACCTCGATGGCATGTATCCAGTACTCGCTGTGGACCAGCTGCACTGCCCACTGGATTGTGCGAATGCACTCGCGGGCACAGGCACTACGTGGATTCCGGTATCTTTGCTGGACAATCGTGGCGTCATCGGACCAGTATGTATCCGCGGCCAAGGACCGTGCCCATTGTGTGCGCACTTGGCCCGCGTGGATATGGACCCACTGTGGAATATCATCAGCACCCAGCTCACCCACGTGCGCCGCACTCCAGAAGCCGTGGTGCTCGATGCGGTCTCGGCGCACACGCAGGTGACTATAAGACGACTGATGGGGCGGCCGCTGCCGCCAGGCGCACCGACCACAAAGCCGCGCCCCGGACAGCAGTGGGAGGTCGATGTCTACGGACACCATCAACAGCGCACCGTCATTGCGCATCCACGCTGCCCGGTGTGCTTCGGCGGCAAGACCAACCTGGCTAGCTGCGAACCGAACGAATAACCTCTAGTACTTGGGCGCCGTAGCGCTCCAGCTTGCTAGGGCCTACGCCAGAAATGGAGAGCATCTCTGCCTCATCGGAGGGCAGTTCCTCCGAAATCGCCTGCAGGGTGGCATCGGAAAAGATGACATAGGCCGGAACCTTTTCCTGGCGCGCAATCTGGGACCGCCACGAGCGTAAGGCGGCAAAGACCTCTTCATCGCCGCCGCCTTCACAATCTTCATGGCGGCCTATGACCTTTTCCGCCGGTGTTCCCAGCGGACCAGAGCACACGCGGCACCGCTTCGGGCGGCGCGAGCGAGCCCCACCGCCGGAAACATCCTCGGCCGCCGGAACGATGCCATCGAGGAAGCGGGTACGCTCGCGCGAGGCACGCGAGCCGGTAGTCTTCGCCAGCGCCCACGACAGCGCGAGGTGCTCACGGGCGCGGGTAATGCCGACGTAAAACAGGCGGCGCTCCTCTTCTATCTGTTGGTCGCCAGCCTTGATGGCGTGGTTGATGGGCATGAGCTTTTCCGTTAGCCCCACGAGAAATACCGCGTCCCATTCCAAGCCTTTGGCGGCGTGGACGGTAGCCAGCGTCACGCCTTCCATAGCTGGGGCCTGCTTATCGGTGGAGCGCCGGCGCAACTCCCCCAGCACCCCGTTGAGATCGATGCCAGGAGTGGATTCCACAATCTTTTCAATGAGCCCAACCAGTGCGTTGAGGGACTGCCAGCGCTCGCGGGCCTGGGCGCCCTGCGGCTCGGTGGAACTCAATCCCAACTCGACAAACGCAGCCCGGGCAATCGCCACTGGGTCATCCGGCAGGTCCTCGCGGCGGGTCGCGGCGATGAGCACGCGAATAGCCTCCAGGATCTCCGGGCGGCGGAAAAAGCCTTCGCCGCCGCGGACTTGGTAGACCACTCCGGCGTCAGCAAGCGCCTGCTCAAACTGCTCCGACTGGGCATTGATGCGGTAAAGGATGGCAATCTCGGAGGCCGGCACGCCCTGGTCCAGCAGGGTAAGGACTTGGCCCGCCACCTCCTGGGCCTCAATCTCTTCGGACTCATAGGCCTTGAAGGTGGGCTCGGGGCCGGGCTCGCGCATGCCTTGCAGCTCCAAGCGCGTGCCCGCCGCGCGGCCGGTGGCCTTGCCAATGACCCGGTTGGCCAGGTCAGTTACCTGCGGCGTGGAGCGATAGTCTCGCTGCAGCTTGACCACGGTGCCATCCGGGTAGGTGCGGGAGAAATTGAGCAGGTAGTCCGGGGAGGCGCCGTTGAAGGAATAGATGGTCTGGTTAGCATCGCCCACCACGGTGAGGTCATCGCGCTCTCCCAACCACGCGTTGAGCACCCGCTGCTGCAGCGGGGTAACATCCTGGTACTCATCGACGACAAAGGTGCGGTACTGCTCGCGGAAGGTCTCCGCAATCGCCGGCACATTCTCGATGGCACCCGCGATGTGCATGAGCAGGTCATCGAAATCCAGATGCATCATGTCCGGCGTGGCCTTGGACTGCTCGTAGCGGCGGAAGGCCTCTGCCACCTTGGCCGGATCGGCCGGCGCACTGCGGTCCGTATTCTCGATCACGGACTCATAATCCTCGGCGCTGACCAGCGCGGACTTAGCCCACTCGATCTCCGCCAGGACGTCTCGAATCATGTCCTTGGAATTATCCAGCCCCACCGAGCGCACCGCGCGGGCAACTAGGGGGAATTTATTATCCAGCAGTTGCCACGGAAGATCTCCTGCTACCTGCGGCCAGAAATACTTCAACTGGCGGCGCGCCGCCGCGTGGAAGGTCTGCGCCTGCACGCCGGCCACGCCCATGGTGCGCAGGCGATCGCGCATTTCTCCGGCCGCTCGCGCCGTGAAGGTCACCGCAAGCACGCGCTGCGGGTTCACAAAACCCTGGTCCACCAAGTTGGCAATGCGATAGGTAATAGTGCGGGTCTTGCCCGTACCCGCGCCAGCCAAGATGCACACGGGCCCGCGCGGCGCCGTGGCCGCGCGCAGCTGATCTTCATCCAGCAGGGACAAATCCGGCTTAGTCACCGTGATACCACTCCATAATCATCGTGTGTGCAATTGAACCCGGACGAGGAAGCTTAAGCTCAGGCAGCTCGGCGCGCTCCACCCACCGGATTTCTTCCAATTCCCCATCAGTATGGCAGGTGGGGTGGACATCAGCCGTGCGCGCACAAAAGCCCAGCATAAGGGAGCCACTCGGCGGCCACGGCTGCGAGCCCCAATAGCGAATATCCTCCACCCTGCGCCCGGTTTCTTCCAGGGCCTCGCGTGCAAAAGCAGCCTCCGCGGTCTCGCCCGGCTCAACGTAGCCGGCGATCAGAGAAAAGAAGCCAGTGCGGCGGCGATTGCGCGCCAGCAAAATCCGGTCGGTGCCGCTGAGGCGAATAAGCCCGATAACGGCAGGATCTAGGCGTGGGAAAACCATTCGGCGCTCGTCCACAGGATCGCGCCCAACGATTCCCGGTGCTGGGTAGTCCAGTTTGTGACCGGTGCGCGGATCAAAGCGCTGCTCGCGCCGGTTGCGGATCAGCGCAATGGCTTGCAAAATCACTGGCTGGTCCGCAAAGAACGTTGCGCTTTCCAGCTGGCCCAGCTCGCTAGCACCGTCTTCCGGATACGCGCACGCCTGCAGGGTACCTAGGTCCACTACTGCGTGCTTGCCGACGCCCCCGGGAACCTTCTCCACCAGCACCGGTTCCCCCGCTGCCGTAACCGGAACCTGGCCGTGAGGGGTTACTGGGAGGAACATTTAGTCCTCATCATCATCCATGACCTCGATGGGCTGTTCCATCTCATGCTTGATGTAGAGCAGGCGGTCGCCCGGCTTCAGCGCGGAGGCATCCGCGGTATCCACGCGGTGCAGCTCGTTATTGCGTAGGACAGCCAGCACGATATCTGCCAGGTGGCGTGGGTTGGAGCCCACCTCGAATTCGCGCACGGCGCGCTCGGCTACGGAGAAACCCTCGTTGGGTGAGAGCAGGTCTTCCATCATCTCCACCACCGTCGGCGTCACGGTGGCTAGGCCCAGCAGTCGACCAGCCGTCTCCGCAGAGGTGACCACGGAATCCGCACCGGATTGAAGCAAGAGGTGACGGTTCTCAGACTCGCGCACCGACGCCACAATCTTGGCCTTGGGCGCAAGCTCTCGCACGGAGAGGCAGCACAGCACCGCAGTATCGTCCGTGGATGGGGTAACGACGACGGAGCTGGCATGCTCTACCCCAGCGATCTTCAGCACGTCCTGCTTGGTGCCGGAACCAAAGATGGTGACCAATCCGTGGTGCTCGGCGTGAGCGAGGGACGCACGGTTGGTATCGATGACAACGATCTGGGAGGACGGAACATCATCGGCCAGCAGCGCGGCCACGGCTCCGGCGCCCTTGGTGCCATAACCGATAACGACGGTGTGGTTACGCAATTGCTTTCTCCAGTTCTGGATTTGGAAAGTGCGGCGGGCCTTATCCGTCAACACGGACAAGGTCGCGCCAACCAATAAAACAAGGAAGATCAGGCGGGCAGGGGTAATAAGCACTAAGTTAATGAGCCTGGCCTGTGGGGACACGGGCACGATATCGCCGTAACCCACGGTGGTCAGGGACACCGCCGCATAGTAGGCGGAGTCCAATAACGACATGTCCTCGCTATACCCACCGCCGTCCACATAGACCACGATGGTCACGAAGACAACGATGCCAAAAGCCCACAGCACACGCTTGCCCAGCTGACGCCACGGGCTGGAATTTTCATCCCTCGGCACCGTAATGACATCAATGAGCGCGTGGTCCGGCTGCGAGGACAGCTCGACCTGCGGCAAGAAGCGACTTCTAAAGCGTGACTTCATTGCCTGCGCACGTTTTTTGGCCACTAGCCCAGCCTTCTTTTCTGGTCTCGAATGATTGCTCAAGAGATTGCGCGCTTACGCAACCGCCCACATACCTTAGCCCTTGTGGTGCTCAACTGACGATTCAAGGAGTTCCTTCAGCTCTTCCCCACGCGGCAGGCGGGCAGGCTCGAAGGTATAACCATCGTGCACATAATAAAATGCGGCACGAATCTTTTCCCCGCCGTGGATGCGGCGCCAAGCCTCTGCGTAGACCGCTAGCTGTATCTTGGCAGCATCCATGGCTTCTCCCTGGGGTGGGCGGCCGGTCTTCCAGTCCACCACCATCCAGGTGCCATCCTCCAAGCGGAATACCGCATCCATGCGCCCGCGCACCACGGACTCACCAATAGTAATTTCAAAGGGCGCCTCCACGTGCTCCGGTTGACGTTCGGCCCACTCGGAGTTCAGGAAGGCCTGCTTGAGCTCTTCCAAATCAAAGTCCTCCGGTTCATCGATTCCCGGAAGTTCTTCCTCGCCCAATAGCGCCGGGCTGCCGAAGCGGTCCTCCAACCACGCGTGGAAGGCGGTACCGCGCTTGGCATAGGAATTCGGCTTAAACGGCACGGGGCGGCGCTGCCTGCGGGCAAACTGAAGCGGGTCGGCCCGCAGCGCAACCATGTCGGAGGCGGTCAGCTCGCTGGGTAGCTCAACGTCTACCACCGGCTGTTGCAAGGCCTTGTACTCCTCAATGAGAGCGCCAGCTTCCTGCTCCCATAACTCAAAGGTTTCACCCCGGCTCAAATCTGGAAGTTCCTCCATTGCTGCAAGGACTAGGTCCGCACCGGCGACTGCCTCTGGGCTGGCCTCAAGTGCTGGGAATTGTGCGCTCTCTCCAAAATCATCCTCGGAAGGCTCGTCGGGGACGGACCACTCCACCACGTACTGCGGGAATTGCTCTTTCAGGCGCTCTAGGTATTCGTAGGGAACTTTCTTGTTCTTTCCATTGCCGTTATTGGTGCCCGAGCCGGTAACGGTCAGGGTAGATTCGGTACGCGTCAGCGCCACATAAAAAAGGCGCGCCGATTCTTCCGCCTTGATGGCGCTATCTGCTTTCTTAAACTCCTCGCACGCGTTTTGGAAATGCGAGCGCTTTTGGGCATCCTCTGGAACCTCAATATAGTCATCGTCTCCCGGGACCTTATCGATCCTGGACAGGAAGGTCTCTGCTTGTGCGCTATAGCTAGACGAATCCGCATGCACCACGCAGACGTGTTCCCATTCCAAGCCCTTGGCCTTGTGCGCGGTCATAATCTGCACGCGGTCAGTGGCGGCGGGAACCTCGCCGAGGTCTAGGCCATCTTCCTTTTCGAGCGCTAACGCAAAGTAATCCAAGAGCGCATACAAGGAATCACCGTGGAAGCCTGCGACGATATCGGCAAATTTATCCAGATGTGTCGCGCCCCCTGCGCTTCCACGAGCTAGTACCTCGGTGCGGATATTAAACAATGCTTCAATATCGGCGAAGATGTCCACCAGCGGTTTGGAAAGAGAATAAGTGCGCAGGTGTCGCAGTTTGGCAGAAATCTCTTCCATACGGGCGAGGCCTTGCGGGGTATAGCGGTCTCTTTCACCCAAATCTGCCAGGGCGTCAGCAAGGCCGACGCGCTGATCCGGCTCCTCAGCGGTGACATCTTCCAGCTGCGCACGCAAGTATTCTTCCGGGTCCATCCCCGGCTCCCAGCGCAAGCGCTCCTCCCTCGCGCCGGCCAGGTTTCGTTGGCGGGAAGCGAGCGCTTGAATATCACTGATTCCCAGGCCACAAATCGGCCCTGCCAACACCCGCACTGCCGCAGGCAAGTCTTCTGGGCGCACGAGCATGGTGGCAATAGCTACGAGGTCCTGGATTTCTGGCTGCCACAGCAGGCCACCGAGACCGATGATTTCATTGGGTACGCCCGCTTTGTCAAGGGCCGCAGCGATGGGTGCGGAGTGCCTATTTTTGCGCACCAAAACCGCCGCGCTGAAGGTATCTCCCTCGCGCTTTTCCCACTGCTCTTTCAGGTACTCGGCAACGAATTCACGCTCGCGAACCTCGCTGTCGAAGTACGCCAACTGGATATCGCCTTCGCCCTTATGCGGGGCGGCAGACAGCTCGTCCACGGGACGTTCAACGCCTTCGAATACTCCCTCCGCCACTGAGTTAGCCAAATCCAGCGCACCAGAGGGGTTGCGCCAAGAGGTGGTCAACTGGTCCTTCGGGGCGGGTGTGCCCGGCGCGACTGGGAAGTCTTCCACGAAGGCAGTGAGGTTTTCAGAGGTAGCACCACGCCACCCGTAGATGGCCTGCATTGGATCGCCCACGGCCGTAACCGACAGGTCCTCTTGGTCCCCTCCGAATAGGCTGCGTAGAAGCACGCGCTGGGCATAGGAGGTGTCTTGGTACTCGTCTAGCATGATGACCTTATAGCGCTGGGACTGCTGCTTTCCCACCACAGGATGGTCGCGCGCGACGCGGGCGGCGACGGCCATTTGCTCGCCAAAGGTGATGACTTGTCGCTCAGATTGTTCCTTTTTCAGGGCCTCCAGCAGCGGCACGTACTGCACGCGGCGTTCCTGTGTTTGGATATATTCCAGCAACTTTTGCGAGTATTCGGGGCCATTCTTTTGGGATTTATCGAGGTTATCGATGTCCGCCCGAAAATCGCGGGCATGCTGGGCGATGTGACTCGTGTCCTTGAGCCCGTTATCGATATCCTGGCTGAATTTCAGCAAGGTCTCGGTAATCGTGGCTAAGGCGCGATCGTCTTCCAGCTGGCCGGTGTAATTGCGCACCACATCGTAGGCCAAGGAATAGCGCTCGGCCTCGGTGATGATGCGTGCGGTGGGCTCTACTGGAACCAAGAGCCCGTATTCGCGAACGAGTTCTCCCGCGTAGGAGTCATAGGTGGCTACCTTCGGCGCAATGTTTTCTAGCGCTTCTGCCACCTCACCGCCTGGTGGGATGAGGCCGGAATCGCGCAATTTAATCAGCTGCCGGCGGATGCGCTGCTCCAGCTGCTGCGCGGCCTTACGGGTGAAGGTCAGGCCGAGAACCTGCTCCGGGCGCACATAGCCATTGGCTACAAGATAGACCACGCGCGAGGCCATGGTTTCTGTCTTGCCGGCACCAGCGCCGGCAACCACGAGTTTGGGGCTAAATGGGCCTTCGATGACGTGGGCTTGTTCCTCGGTAGGCGGAAAGTCCTTGCCCAAGGCTGCAGCGATCTGCTGTGGGGAAAAATTGCTCTTAGGCATCGGTGGTCATCCTTCCTTCTTCCTGCACGGGGCAGATAGAGCGAATTGGGCATTTATCGCAGTCTTTATTGGTGCGCGCAGTGATGCGCGGGCCACGCATCTCCTCCACCAGCGGGGGTAGAAGTGCGGCGAATTCTTCCAGGGCCTCCGGCGACTTATCGCTTTGCCAAATCTCACCAATCTTTTTGGTGGTCACCCCCGGATACACCAGCACACCGCCCTGGCGCGGCATGCCTTCGCCGTCGTGAACCTGGTGGCCGTCAAATGCGCCGTGGGCAAGCGCGAGTTGATAGGTCATCAGCTGCACATGGTCTTCGCCTTCCTTCTTAGCCGGCATGCTTCTACCTGTCTTGAGGTCCACCACCAAGTAATTGCCCTCTTCATCGCGAAGCAGACGGTCCATATAGCCGCCGATGCGCACCTCCTCGCTGACGCGTACGCCTACGGGGATTTCCACACCGGCAAGCTCTTGATTGACCTCGGATTGGCGCGCCCATTCCCGGGCGCGGTCCAACAGGGTGGAAAACTCATCGAGCTTGAATCGCAATTGCCACTGCGGTACATCCTGAATGCGCTCGAAAGCCTCCATCACCAATAGCTTGGCCTTTTCCGCGTCCATGCCGCGGCCAAGGGCTTCAAAGAAGGCGTGCGCCAACGTACCGCGGAGCAGGTGTTCCTCGGTGCTTGGGTCCTCGGCTACATTGCCGAGCACGGCCTTGAGCGGACAGTTGAGCAATGCTTCCACACGGGAAGGCGACAAACTACCGCTGGTATGCAGCGGCGTTTCAGCCGCAACGGAGCGCGCAGACCACCACTGCTCCGGGTGGGCGCCAGGGATATCGGCTGCCGCTAGCCGAGCGAGCTGGCGCGCTGCTTGTTTGCGCTCAACCTCACCGGATTCCGGATTGGTAACTACGCGGCGCAATTGTGCGACAAAGGCCGGCACGGACAGCACCGCCACATCAAGGGGATCCACTTCGAGCCCATCGCGCAATGACACGGGTGCGGGTTCGGGCACATCGAGGCCCAGTTCGCGCGGGAGTTGGGTGCGGCGCAGCGCCCGCTTTGCTTGCCGACGCGCAGCTTGGCCAGGCACGTCCACGCCACGGCCGGCGAATTCGCTGATGAAGCGAGAAGGCTCAGAGACCGTATCGCCCTCTGGGTTTTCCACGGCGGCAATGAGAAGGCGCTGTCGGTGGCGCGTGGTAGCGACGTGGAAGAGACGTCGCTCCTCTGCCAAGCGGGAGGCAACGTGGCTGACGGGGGTATCGGGATCAATATCGTGGTCGAGGAGATCGATGAGATCTTCTTGACCAAAGATGGAGCCGGTCTCCCCTAGCGAAGGCCAGCTTCCTTCCTGCGCGCCGGCCACGATGACGGTATCCCATTCGCGGCCCACGGCACCGTGTGCAGTCAGGATCTCTACTGCCTGCGGAATGGCGGTGCGGCGGTCGCGCACACCGGTGGGAAGTTCTTGTTCGGTGATATGCGTCAGGAAGGCACGCAGCGAGGAATCAGGGCGACGCTCGACGTAGTCGCCTGCGGCGTCAAAAAGCGCCATCATTGCATCCAAGTCGCGGTCGGCCTGCGAGCCGGTCGCACCACCGCGCAGCGCCGAAGCCTGCAGGCGGTTATCAAGCTCAGTTGCGCTCCACACGGCCCAGAGGATCTCCTCCACAGAGTCCCCGGAGGCGAGTGCGTCCCGGCCGGCACTTAGAACCGCGCGTACACGTTCCAGGATGGAGTATTCGCGCTCAGTGAGTTGTCCATTAAAGTCTGGGAGCTCGCCGTAGAGAAGACCGCGCAGGCTATCGATGCCCCGGGTAGTGGAATCCCAGCGGCGCAATCCACGGATCAGGCGGCGCAGGGTGACGGGATCGGCGCCACCCACGGGACCGGTGAGCAATTCTTCCAACTCCGAGTTTGATAGGTCTTCCTCCAAGGCACGCAGGGCGAGCAGCACGGCGGAAACCAAACGCTGTTCGGCTAAGACGACGTCGGTAGGGCTAATGTGCACGGGCACGCCGGCGGACAAAAGGGTGCGGCGCATCTGGCCGATATCACCGGTTGAACGAACGATGACGGCGATATCGCGCCAGGGCACGCCGTCTTCTAAGTGACGGCGCCGCACGGTATTGGCTACGACGTCACGCAGCCTGCCGTCCGAATCCACAATGGAGATGCACGCCGGTGAGGGTGTGCGGTGAGGCTCGGTAAGCTCAATGTCGTGGTCAGCTGGGAAGTCCCGCAGGAAACGCGAGCTAGCACCACGGAAGGCAAAGACGGATTGATCGGCATCGCCGCCTACCACCACGAGATCCGCCTGCGGGGTCATGTCGCGAATGAGCTTGCCCGCAGTGGGGTCAAGCAATTGCGCATCATCGACAATGATGGTGTGGAAGGGGTGCTCGCGCAGTAGCTGGGGGCGCTGAAGAACCGCGGTAACCAATTCCGCAGCGGAATAGGAATGGGCGCGGGAAAGGAGCTGCACCCGTTCGTACTCGCGCAGGAATTCACCCGCCGCGGACCACATGGGGCGGCCGTGCTCGGCACCGAGGCGCTCTAGGTCGCCCGGGCCCAGGCCGCGTTCAATGGAGCGCAAAAGGAAATCGCGCAGCTGCCGGGCGAAGCCCACATATTCCAGTGCGGGCCGCATCTCCGCGGGCCACGAGCCATGCCCGTCTTCTGCTTGGCCAGTAAGCAGCTCGCGGATGACAGCGTCCTGCTCCGCACCGGTAATAAGTCGGAGCTCCTCCTCGGCTGCTGTGCGCAGCAACGCGAATGCTAGGGAGTGTACGGAACGCACCATGGAGGTCTGGGCGGCGTAATCCTCGAGCCGCTCAGAGAGCTCGCGGCGCAGCCGGGCGCCGGATTCCTTCGAGGGAGCGATAACCAGGATGCCGGAGGGATCCGCGCCGGTCTCCCGGGCTTTATCCAAGGCATGAATGACGGTATCGATAAGGAAGCTGGACACACCGGTGCCAGCGGCACCGGTTACCTTCCAGGTACCGGATTCGGGCAGGTCAACAGGCCAACTGCGGGTCGTGGCGGACTGGGTACGGGGAACGAGGCGCACCTGCGGGGACGGTGGAAGGACCACTCCCGCACGCGCGGTGGAATGGGGGTCGTAACTCACCGCTCCAGTATGGCAGATGCCCGCGACACCAGATGCTGCTCCACCCGCTCAATGTGCGAACGCGTGTTTGAACGCGACGCGGGGTGCAGGTCATTGACATGACGGCGATACGACACAGCGCGCAATAGCAATTCCGGCATACCGGGTACATGACTAAAGCGCTGGCAGATCCCATCATCGACCGCTTGGCCAATGAGCCCATCCACAATAACCAAAGCGGCCGTCCAGCCGGCTGGGCGCGGGGATCCGCTCGGCACAATGTCCACAATGCCCGGCGGGTTGGAGCCGTGGTAAACCGTAGTGGTGAGAAGAGCGGTGTGGGCGGGGATAAGGGGGACGTCGGCAAGCAGGGCTGGGCGATAAGCCTCGCCCGTTTCCTCCCAGGCGGCGCGCTCTGCACGAGCGAAGGCATCGCTACGCTGCCCGTTGGGAAGGGGTACCTCGGCTATAGCCGCGTCGAGGCGCAACGCCATCTGTGCGGTTTCATCAATTCGCCCGCGTACATGGCCCGGAATAAACTGGGTAGCCTTCCATCCAGCGGCCGTGTGCCGGCCATCGCTCGACAGGACCGGCCGGGAAACGCGGGCCCCCTGCACGCTGAGGCGCTCGCGCACCTTGGCGGACCAGGCGGCAAACGGACCAGCCTGGGAATAGACCACGTCGCCCACCTTGATGCCGTTATCCCACACCGGGCCCAATTGATCGCCCTGCGCGCGGCGGGTACCAGTGGCACCGGTTTCCGCGTGGAAAGCGCTTAAAACATGCTCTGGGGGAAGCGGCATCCTGAACTCCTATTCGGGTTGGTGGGGATCCTTATTATCCGGATTCGGATAAGGCCACGGGTTCGGTGAGCAGGTCACGTCCTCATCAGGATAGACCTCGCTGGGCTTGCGATCGTGCAATTTTTTGTTGTTAAGGTCCAAGGTCTGCTGCATCATGACCGGCGCTAGCTTGCCTTGGCCGCCACACGGCTGGTGGGCCGCATAGCCAATGGCATGGCCCAACTCGTGGTTGATGACGTACTGGCGGTAGTTGCCCATATCGCCCTCAAAAGGCGTGGCACCGCGCACCCAACGTGCCTCATTGATGATCGTGGTGGACTCGCCCGTAATGGTGGTGTGGCAGGAGGTTTCCGTTTCAATCTTCTCGCCGCAACGCTCTGCGGCGGTGCCCAGGGAGGTCAGCTGGATGCGGGTATCCGGTTCCGCGTCGGCCGCCACGTGCTCGAACTCGAAGTCCTTATGCGCGGTCCAGCCGCGCGGGTCAGACAAGGTGGCCTCCACCATGGCGGCAAAAGACTCATCGCCGCCATACGGTGCGGTATTAAGACCATCTTCTACCTCGATGGAATAGCGCACCTTTTGCTTGCCGCCCTTACCCGTGACGGCGCCAGGCTCACCTACCTCGTGGAAGGTGCCCTTGCCCTGCTTGGTATAGGAGCCACCGGGCGGCATCTCGCTGATTTCCCGCTTGACCGCTGCGGCACCGGCAGGATCAGGGCCTACCTTTTCCGCACTCGTTGGGGCAGCCTCGCTAGTGCCTTCCGCCTCTTCTTCAGAGGAAGTTCCGGTGGCGATATCGACGATGAACCAAATGGTCAGCGCGATCATGAGGGGGATAGCCACCACGCGCCACCAGCCATATTGACGCGCAAACCGGACCACCGCATTGGGGTCGTCCGGCGAATGGCCCTGGCTCCGGTGGGCGTGGCGAATCTCCCTTTTTTCCATGGGGCCTTAGGTTACCCGCTTGTATTTAAAAAAGCTGAATCAGCAGCCCTATGTGCTCGCCTTAGGCGCCGGCGAATCCCACGGCGTGCTTCTTTGCAATGCCGACCTCGACGTAGACCACGCGGTCAGTGCGCACGAGGTACTTGCGACCCTTGTCATCTTCCAATTCCAAGGTGGAGTTATCCGCCAGGGCACTGTTGATCTTCTGCGTCAGCTCGGCTTGGTCACCTGCAGCACTAATGACCAGCTCGCGAGCGGTATCCGCGAAGCCAAACTTGATATCCATGAAGATTCCTCCTCTAACTAGAGTTTTATTGTCAATGGCCCCACTATAACCATCCCGGCTACTATCAAGGTGTGTCTGACATAAAATCCCAGCCACCGAGCTTCGCGGAACTCGGCGTTGCGGCCGAAATCTGCGATGGTCTCGCCACTCGTGGCATCACGCGTACTTTTGCAATCCAGGAATTAACCCTGCCCATCGCGCTATCTGGCCAGGACTTGATTGGCCAAGCGCGCACTGGCATGGGCAAGACCTATGGCTTTGGCGTGCCGCTTTTGGACCGCGTCTTTGATGACGCCGATATCGACGAGCTCGATGGCACCCCGCGCGCCCTCGTGGTGGTCCCCACCCGCGAGCTTGCCCAGCAGGTCACCGAGGACCTGCAGGTGGCTGCCGCCCACCTACCCGTGCGCTTAGCCTCCATATACGGCGGCCGCCCCTACGAGGAACAGATCAAAAAGCTCAACAAGGGCGTCGATGTCATCATTGGCACGCCTGGCCGATTGATCGATCTCCACGAACGCGGCGAACTGCAGCTAGATCGCGTGGCTATCTTGGTGCTCGATGAGGCCGACGAGATGCTGGATCTAGGCTTTTTGCCCTCGGTGGAGGCTATCCTCAAGGCACTCGATGGCAACGCCCACCAAACCATGCTCTTTTCCGCCACGATGCCGGGCGCAATTTTGACGCTCGCCCGCCGGTTTATGGAAAAACCCATCCATATCCGCGCCGAATCCGGCGAGCAGGATTTCACCCATTCCTCCACTCGCAAGGTCACCTTCCAGGCCCACCGCATGGACAAGGTTGCCGTCGTCGCCCGCGCCCTGCAGGCCTCCGGCCGCGGGCGCACCATCATCTTTGCTCGCACCAAGCGCGCGGCCGCCCAGTTGGCCGATGACCTTGCCCGGCGCGGCTTCCACGTGGGCGCGGTCCACGGCGATCTGGGGCAAAAGTCGCGCGAGAAGTCGCTCCAAGCCTTCCGCACCGGCCAGGTGGATATCTTGGTCGCCACCGATATTGCCGCCCGCGGCATCGACGTTGATGATGTCACCCACGTCATCAACTATCAGGTTCCGGATGATCCGATGACCTTTGTCCACCGCATCGGCCGCACGGGTCGCGCCGGCCATACCGGCACCGCCATCACCTTGGTGGGCTATGATGAGCTGGGCAAATGGCAGGTTATTAATGATGAGCTGGATTTGGGTGAGCCGAATCCCCCGCAGTGGTTCTCCACGTCCCCGGAGCTGGCCCAGGCTCTAGACATCCCCGCGGAGGTAGAAGAAACTGTCGGTCCTGAGACCAAGGTCGTGGGCCAAGTGCCTGTCCGCGAAAAATCCCCCACCCGTACCACCGCGCGCCGCGGCAGCTCCCGGCGCCGGCGAGGAGGCCGCCGATGACTAAAGCTCCCATTTTGCGCTCGACGCCCGCCGATTGGAAGGCTACCGGCATTATCGCCGTGGTCTGCGCCATCGCGGTCGGCGGGGCGGCTATTACCGCCAATATTAATCAAGCGCATCTTAGCCAAGCGGCCGTCCCGGGAGATAAGGATGCACCCGCGCTTGCCGACGTCCCCGAGACACTCCACGAGTCCTTCAGCCTCCCCAACGAACCAGTACCCGGCCAATACCGGGCGGTTTCGGCACACGGCCTGACCATCACGCACGCCGATCACACGCTCACCGCCACCAATCCGGACGGCTCCGAGGCGTGGACTTATGAGCGCACAGACGCGGATCTGTGCTCGCTGTCTACTGCATGGGGCAAGATCGTGGCGTCGTATAAGACCGGTGTGGGCTGCGGGGATACCGTGGCGATTGAGGCTGCGACCGGTGAGTATGACAGCACCCGCAGCGCCGTCAGCTCGGAAAATGTAGTACCCGTTTCCTCCAATGACCGGGTAGGAACGGTCTCCACCGACCGCATCGATCTGTGGCGCTCCGATATGGTGCGCACCGTGGAATACGGTGATGTGGAGGCTAAACAGGAGCCGGACAAGCAACCGCATGAAGACTGCACCATTAGCTCCGCCCTTACCCGTACCGAGAATTTGGCACTGACCGAGTCCTGCCCCGATAAGCCGGGCACCACCTGGTTGCGCTTCCAGGACACCACCCCTGATGATTCCCGTGAGCCCGATATCGCCGCCGATGTGGACATAGCCACCGACGGCGCCCGGCTTGTCGCTGTGGGGCAAAAGGCCGCCGCCGTCTACCGCCCAGGCCCGAATCCCACGATCGAGTCCTATGACAACAAGGGCGAAAAGCTGGACTCTAATTCAGCAGAGCCCTCCCCTGACATTGACGCCGGCGCCTCCCCGTTCGCCCCGGCAACCGCGGACCTACCACACCATATGACCTGGTTTGATGGCTCCCGCCTCTACCTCTTCAAGCCGAGCGACCTCGCAGTGGATCACGTGGTAGACGATGCCATCGGCACCCCCATCGCCGTCGACGAGCACATGGTGGTCCCTACTCAAGCAGGCATTGCTGTCATGGATTGGTCCACCGGCAAAACTCTGCGAACCATCCCGGTTGATCGCGGCGGCTACCGCGGTCCCGTCTACCTCACCTTGGCGGGCGACACCATCGTGGAAACCCGCGGCGATCAGGTCGTGGGCCTAAGCGCCGATTAACCCCTCCACTACAGAAAGGGCCGCGCCTTCGGGATTTTCCCGGGGCGCGGCCCTTGTGTGCGTGGCAGCGAATTTAGAAGTTTGCTGCCGCCCACTCCGTGGAGGCGCGGACGAACATCAGCAGGAAGATGACTACTGCGGCGCTCGCCAAGGTCACCGCACCAAGTAGCGGCGATCCGCCGCTGAACATCTGGAAGGAGCTCGCCGCCAAGATGAGCTCCACCAAGATAATGGCCCCCCTACCCCAGCGCTTTCCCTTGACCATGGCCCAAGCACCGACGATGACAAAGCCAAAAACAATAAAGATAAATAGCGCGGTGCCCAGCCCTACAAAGCTTCCGGAGCCCGAGTCCGACACCATGGATTCATTTTCTGCGCCGGTCGCCTCGCGCACAATCAGGAAGATACCGAAGCAGATGACGGCGATGGACTGAACCACGGCGAGCGCTGCGGCCACGAGTACCGGCTGTGGCGCGCCCTGCTGGGCCTTCTCCTCACGCGCCGGCTGCGCGGAGGAAACACTTTGCTTTTTGTTTACCTGCTTTTTCTTCTGCTTAGACACAAACCCACAGTCTACTCACCGGCCAGCGCCGTTTCCTTCTGCGCCACTCAGGTTTCGCGGGGGCAGAGGTTAGCTGGGTAGATTTGACGCCTCTTCAGTCACCGCACTCAATGTTTTTTGGACAATACGCCAGTTCAGCGCGTTTCTCACAGGCTTCTTTCAACTCGATCATGGACTCAAATGACCCCCACACCAGTTTCAATCAAGTGAGGTTGGACACAATTTTGCCTCTACCCCTAGCGGAGTCTGAGTAAACATGTCATGATTCTGGGGTAGCAAAAAGAAAGAGGACGTAAACCTCTTCTTAACTTGAAGGAAACTTCAAGCAACCACAATGTGAACCATTGGCGGCGGCGACGCTGGCCCGACCTCGAGACCGGGCCCCACTGCACGCAGACCAGTTCACACAACCACCCACCCTGGCATTGGTTGCTTTTCATTTTCGTGAAAAGCGCTTGTGCTTACTGCTGTCGAATTTTTGTTAGGAGATATCAATCATGGATTGGCGCCACGAAGCTGTTTGCCGCGACGAAGACCCCGAGCTGTTCTTCCCAGTAGGCAATTCTGGTCCCGCACTTACCCAAATCGCTAAGGCCAAGCTGGTCTGCAACCGCTGCCCTGTTGCCTCTTCCTGCCTGAAGTGGGCACTGGAATCCGGCCTGGACGCCGGCGTCTGGGGCGGCCTGTCTGAAGAGGAGCGCCGCGCCCTCAAGCGCCGCCGCAACCGCGGCCGTGGCCGCGCCCGCGTTTCCGCTTAATAAGCAGCCCCCAATTTTCGTTTCGGCGCCCTTAGCCGCTACAGTTGAATAAAGTTCAGATACCCTCAACGAAGGAGTGCGCAATGAGCAAGCGTGGTCGCAAGCGCAAGGATCGCCGCAAGAAGTCCGCTAATCACGGCAAGCGTCCTGGCGCATAACGCACAGCATTACTCAAAGCCCGGTTCCCTCGGTCACTTAGACTGTAGAACCGGGCTTTTGCTATGTCAGACGCACATCGATGTCGTCTCCTAGCTCCCCGCTTGACCTCTCCGTGCCTTAAGTCCAATGTGATCGGGCCGAATTGAACACATTGGGGTCTCAATTCGGCCCTTCCACCCTCAATTCGGCCCGATCAGTATGGACTCAAGCAAAAAGTTGGAAGATCATGAGACCAGACCCCACCACAGCGGGTGAGCAACAGTGCCTACCACGCCGTTTCGATGCGGGTAATCTCTACCGAAATGCGGCGGCGCAGCGCCTGCGGCGCCTTGGCCTGGCCGTTACAGCAATTACGCACCAGGGAGCGGATAATCTCCTCGCTCTCGAGGCGCTGTTGACAGAAATCGCACTGGGCGATGTGCTCGCGGATGGCGAGTGCGCGGGCATAGGTGGTGGATTCATCGAGAAGCTCGCACAGGAGGGCCTGTACCTCTGGGGAGCTACACGCACCACAGTTGTGTTCCGTTGCGCGGTCCATTACTTCTCCTCCATGTCTGGGTGTTCTAATCCAATGCCTTGTTCTCGTGCCACGTCTTTCAACGCTTTCCGGAGCAATTTTCTTCCCCGATGCAAGCGAGACATCACGGTACCTAGCGGAGTATCCATGATCTCTGCAATCTCCTTATAGGCAAGGCCTTCAACATCCGCGTAGTACACCACCATCCGGTAGTCATCGGGCAGGTCATTCATGGCCTCTGAAATGGTGGCGTCCGGCATGTCCTTAAGCGCTGATACCTCTGCGGATTCCAGGCCAGTGGAATCGTGCCCAGCAGTGGTATAGAGCTGAAAATCGCTCAGTTCATCGGCCGAAGACTCCGTGGGCCGGCGCTTCGCCTTGCGGTAGGAGTTGATGTAGTTATTGGTCATGATGCGATACAGCCAAGCCTTAAGGTTTGTACCTTGCTTGAAGGAATGGAAAGACTTATAGGCCTTGAGGTAGGTCTCCTGCACGAGATCCTCAGCATCTTGCGGGTTGCGCGTCATGCGCAGGGCACCGCCGTAGAGCTGGTCTAGCAGGGGCAGCGCTTCCGCTTCGAAGCGGCGCTGCAGCTCCTTTTCGCTGATTGTTTCTTTAGCCACAATTTCTATCCTAACGCGTAGCGTTAGAATCCCAGGCATGTCTAAAAAGTCCCCGCATGCAGCTACCCCAGCGCTCAAAGTAGTGGAAGACGCCGGCGTAGACCACCACGTGTATACCTTTGAGGCGGGCAAGGATCACTTCGGCGATCACGCCGCGGCTGCCCTAGAGGTAGAGCCGGATCGCGTGCTCAAAACCCTGGTCATCGATTTAACTGCGGGCAAGGGACCAAAGCGCAAGCTGGCAGTCTGCGTCATCCCTACCACCCATCACCTGAGCCTCAAGAAGGCCGCGGCCGCCCACGGCGTTTCTAAGGCCGCCATGGCGGATCCCCATGACGCATCCAAGTCATCCGGATACATTCCCGGCGGCATTTCCCCGCTGGGCCAGAAAAACCCGCTGCCCACGGTCATTGAGGAAACCGCCGTCCTTTTCGATACTGTCTTTATTTCCGGCGGGCGCCGCGGGCTCGATATCGAACTCAGTGCGGAGGACCTCGCAGAGCTGTGCTCTGCTAGCTTTGCCGATCTACTCGCCGAGTAGCTCCGGATAATCGTTGGATACGCTGCCCACAGCCTTGTCGGCGGGGTGAGTGTGGAAGCCACGCAGAGGCGTCGGCAAGAGCAGCTCAGCAGCTTCCTCGGGGCTGCCCTCCAGCCAGGTACGCATTTCTTCGGCCGCCAAGAAGCGCGGCAGGCGGTGGTGCAGCCACTCCATTTCTTCCGTGGCGGCGGTGGTGACAATCGTGGCAGACAGGCGATCCAGGCCGGTGTCCCACAGGCCTGCCGCCCACAACAGGCCCTCTTCCGCGCGGACGAAATAGGGCTGCTTGCCGCCTTCTTCCTGGTGCCATTCGTAGTAGCCGTTCATGGGGATAAGGCAGCGCGGCCCCTTAAAGGCATGCCGAAAGGAGGGTTTGGTGGCCACGGTCTCCGCCCGGGCGTTAAACAGCGGCGGGCCGTCCAGGTCCTTCTTCCAATGCGGCAGCAGTGCCCACCGTGCAGGGTCGACTTGGGCGAGACTTTCACGCACGCGCACTATCGCCACCGGTTGGGTGGGCGCAATATTGTAGCGCGGGCCTGGCGTGCCTTGAGGGGCATGGACCTCAGTAACTCCGGGCAGCGCGCCCACTTCATCGAGAAGGGACTCGGTAAAAAGAACGAATCTTCCGCACATGCCCTCTATTATGGACGATATGTCTCAACCTTGGTCCGCCCCGCAAGCGGCAGGCCCCATAGCGTGGGCCCAACACGTGCCGGGCTCGAAGTCTATTACCAACCGCGCTTTCATCTTGGCTGCATTGGCCAATGGCCCCTCTACCCTGCGCGCGCCGCTGGTCTCCCGCGATTCGCAGCTGATGGAAAAGGCCCTGGAATCTATGGGCGTGCGCTTCGAGCACGATGGTGAGGATATCCACGTCACCCCCGGCCCGCTTAAGGGTGCCACGGTGGACTGCGGCCTGGCCGGCACAGTCATGCGCTTTATCCCGCCGGTTGCGGCCTTGGCGGACGGTGCCGTGCTTGTCGACGGCGACGAACAGGCCTACGCCCGCCCCATGTCCACCACCCTGGACGCACTGCGCCAGCTCGGCGTCGAGGTGGACGGCGATAGCCTGCCCTTTACCGTCCGCTCGCACGGAGTGCCGGAAGGCGGCGAGGTCACTATCGACGCCTCTGGCTCCTCGCAGTTCGTCTCCGGCCTCCTGCTGGCCGGCGCATGCTTTAAAAAGGGCATCACCGTCACCCACGAGGGCGGTCCCCTGCCCTCCATGCCGCACGTGGAGATGACCGTAGGCATGCTGCGCCAAGCCGGCGTACGCGTGGACTCCGGCGAGAATACCTGGACCGTGCACCCTGGCCCGATTGCCGGGCGGGAATGGGCAATCGAGCCGGATCTGTCCAATGCCACGCCCTTCCTTGCCGCCGCTGCCGTCACCGGCGGCCGGGTGACCATTAAGCGCTGGCCTGCCAATACCACCCAGCCGGGCGACGCCATTCGCCATATTTTGGTGGATATGGGTGTCATGGTCACCCAAGAGCCGGGCTTTGTCACTGCCAAGGGCTCCAAAGACGGCGCGCTGCAGGGCATCGAGCGCAATATGGGCGATATTGGCGAGCTCACCCCCACCGTCGCGGCGTTGTGCGCCCTGGCGGACACCCCCTCTACTCTGACCGGCATTGCGCACCTGCGCGGGCACGAGACCGACCGTTTGAAGGCGCTGGCGCATAATATCAACGCCCTCGGCGGCAAGGTCACCGAGCTTGCCGACGGCCTGCACATCGACCCCGCCCCTCTCCACGGCGGCGAGTGGCCGTGCTACGCGGATCACCGCATGGCCACCGCGGGCGCGATTATCGGTCTGCGGGTACCGGGCGTAGAGGTAGAAGACATTTCCACCACCGCGAAGACTCTGCCTGGCTTCGACCGCATGTGGGAGACGATGGTGGACCCCGAGCAACAGGAGAGCAATGGCTAGGCGTTTCGGTTCTTTCGATGAATCCGACGTACGCGTGCGCCCCGGGAAGGGCTCGCGGCCACGTACTAAGGACCGCCCCAAGCACAAAAATGCCAAGTTCGGCATGGTCATCACCAAAGACCGCGGGCGCTGGGGCGTAGCACTGGACGACGGCCCGCGGGTCACCGCCATGCGCGCCCGTGAGCTGGGCCGCACCGCCATCGAGGTGGGCGACCGCGTGGGCGTGGTGGGCGATACCTCCGGCAAGAAGGACACCCTAGCGCGCATTGTGAAGCTGGAAGAACGCACCTCCGTCCTCCGGCGCACGGCCGATGACACCGACCCTTATGAGCGCATCGTGGTGGCGAATGCGGACCAGATGCTGATCGTCACCGCCGTGGCCGATCCGCCGCCGCGCTCTGGGTTTGTCGAGCGCGCCCTCATCGCTGCGTTTGTGGGCAATATCCACCCCATCCTGTGCTTGACCAAGACCGATCTCACCGATCCTGCCCCCTTCGCGGCCGAGTTCGCCGATCTCGATATCACGGTGGTGGAAGCCGGCGTCGAAGACGGACTTGAGGCGGTGCGCAACCACATCGACGGCCACGTCACCGCGCTCATCGGACATTCCGGCGTGGGCAAATCCACCCTGGTCAACCGGCTGGTACCAGACGCGGATAGGGAGACAGGGGAAGTATCGGGCGTCGGCAAGGGCAGGCATACCTCCACCCAATCGGTGGCGCTCCCCCTCCCCGCCGAGGATGCATTCACCGGCGGCTGGATTATCGATACCCCAGGCATCCGTTCCTTTGGCCTCGCACACGTGAATGCCGATGACGTGCTTGGCGTCTTTGAAGACCTTGCCGCCGCCATCGAGGACTGCCCCCGCGGTTGTACGCATATGGGCCCGCCTGCGGACCCAGAATGCGGCCTCGATGATCCTGCGCTGATTCCCCCTGATACCGCCAGTGCGCGGCGGCGCGACGCGGTGCGCGGCCTACTCGAGGCCCTGCGCACCAACGTGGAGTGGGAAAATTAGAGGTGGAAGCCGGTATCGGCCATAACACCCAAAATGCCATCCACGATGCCGAAGAATACATCGAGGATCTGGCCCCAGGTGCCCTGGGACGAAGTCTCTAGCAGCGCCAGCCACGGGGTGGTGGGCACGGCGTCGGCAGCCGCATCCGCAGCTGGGGTGGTATCTGCCAGGGCGGCCGGCGCGGCACTGAGGGCTGCGCCTGCGGTAACGGTGGCCGCAGCGAGGTTCTTGAAGCGCTGAGTCATATTGTCTCCTTAAGAAATTAGAGCAGTTCTACGAGGAACGGCAGCTCGGTGGGGTGATAAAAAGCCATGAACTTATCTAGTGCATCGCCTACAGCCAGCTCCGCATCCTCATCGCCAAGGTCTGCGGTATCGATAGCCTCGATGGCTTTCGCGGTGGTTTCCTCGGACTCCGCAATATCCACGTGGATGGCTGCTAGGTCATCCTTGCTGATCTGCGCTGGCTTGAGCTCTACCACCGGCTCGCCCATATCCGGCCGCGGGGTGAGGACAGAATCATCCAGGTCTACCGAGATAACCACGCGGCGGTGCGGGAACTTCTCTTCATCGCCAATGGCCAAAAGGCGCATGGAGGCCATAGAAGCCTCAAGGAAAGCCGAGTAGGCAATTTCTTCTTCATCACCCTCGGTATAGAACTCCTGTAGCGCAGGGGTTACCATAAAGCCCCAACCGGAGCGCGCGGACAGGGAGCCGGTTTCTTCCAGCTCCGCCAGCATGGCGTAGGTAGCAGGGATGTAAACGCGGGCTTTAGCCACTAAAACTCACCTTCAATATCGAAGACTGCCTGAATTTCTACGGACACGCGGTCGAAGCTCGTGTACAAGAAGCCGACCATGCCTGCCTCTACGGCCGCGCGAACGTTGAGAATGGAATCATCAACCATGACACAATCATTGAGCGGCAACTCAAGGGCATCCGCTGCCGCTTGGAAGGCTGCAACCTCTGGCTTTTCCGCCCCCACCTCGCCGGAGAGAACGACTGCGTCGACGTTTCCGCGGTACTCCCACTCGCGGATGTGCTCCGCGCCTGGTCCGCCTGGGTCATTGGACAGGATGGCGGTTGCTGCGCCATTTGCCTTGGCGGCGGCCAGCAGCGCCTTCCAGCGGCGGTTGTCTTCTTCGGTGCCGTCAAGGACGCCGACATAGTCAACGATTAGACCACGCATGTACTTAAATCCTTTGGTTACGATTCTCTTTAACTCCCCGAGAGTATAGCGAACCACGCGCGCATTCGCGCCCACCCCTTTCAGGAAACCCTCAGAAATGGCGGGGTTGGGGCGGGCATGAGACAATTATCACGCGTCCGCCTCCTGTCCTTATGCAGGAGCATTACTTCCCCACCATGTACGAGCCCATCCCCGGCTACTCGCACCTCAAACTCTTCATTGCGCCCCACCGCGTGCGCTATGGCCGCTTGCCGACGTCCGCGGAAGTCGCCGCCCAACACCGCATCCAAGGCTGGGTAGTCTTTGCGCTCGAGGTAGCCGCCGGTTATCGCCCGCTAGCCCATCTCAATTCCGCGCGCTATTCCGATGCCATCCGCCTGCACATTGGATCGTGGGTGCGGCGGCGCACAAGCCCCTATGCCACAGACAGACTGCAATTGACTAGCCTGCACGCGCGGCCCAATGGCGAGTACTTTGGCTCCGCCTACATAGGCCAACAGCAGCATGCATTTACGGGCTCGGCAAGCCCCACCGGTTTAACGTCGTTCCGCTTGCTCTAGCCCCGCGGGCAGGGCTTAGCACCTAGGAAAAGAACTGGCCCAGGTGAGAAAGGATGTCGGACCAGTCGAGCGCGGACCATCCGAATCCGGCGGCGCTGGTCAGCGCCGCTAAACCGGTGGCTAGGAGGCCGCCTTCAAAGGCGGATAGACCGGAATGCTCGTCCGCCGTCGCATCCGCGGACACGGATCCTGCAGTATGGTGCGACGCGGCGGCCTGCTCCAGAGGCGCATTGACCTGCTTGGTGATGGTGACAATATCGCGCAGCGCCGCCGCATAGGCCGGAAACTCATCTGGGAAGGCGGAGCCTGTATCCCCGATGGTCGGCAGCTGGGCACGCGGAGAGGGCGCCACTTTGCCGGCGGGGGCCTGCGGCACATCCTTGGTGAATTCACCCAGCTCGGCGCGAATAACCACCTGGGCGTAATTGGCGCCCAGCATATCGAGGTAATCCAGTACGGCCGCTTCGGTGTACTGCTTGCCGTCTAGGGATTGCGTCCGCTCCTCTGGCTCCCACGGGAAGTCCAGCGGCGTGGAATAGATATTGCCATCGGTGCGCGCGGTATTGAGCCGGGCTTTGCCAAAGTAGTACTCGAAGGCGGCGTCCGCCTTATCCTGGGACAAAATTCCATCGGCCACCAATGCTTCCTTGCGCTGGGTAGCAATGGCCAGGATGGCCGCAGCTGCGTTATCCTGCTCAATTTTTTCGCCCGAATCCAAAATGATGCGCAACGAGGTGGCAGAATCACGCTGCACCTCATAGGCCACGGCCGGCGTGGCGCCACCGAGCAAGGTGGCAGACAGGAGCGTCGTAATACCGAGACGCAAAGAGCGGCGGCGCATCGTCAGTGGAGTTCCTCACAGGAAATAAGCAGGATGGACAGGTTCCTTATATTCTACTCATTTTTTCCTGAAAAGAAACCCGCCCCGCTCCCACTATCACAAGCGGGGGCGAGGCGGGGTTGGGAGGAAGGACGCCGAGGCCTAGGCTTCTACGGTGCCCTCACCGTTGCCGGAAGCGGTAGCAGCGGATTCGCCGGCCTGCTCCTCTTCCTGCTGCTTGAACTGCTTGCGCAGCATAAACAGCTGGCGGACGGTCTCTTCCTTCACGCCATCGTTCATGGCGTTGAACATCTCGCCGCCCTCCTTCTGGTATTCCACCAGCGGATCACGCTGCGCCATCGCACGCAGGCCAATGCCCTCCTTGAGGTAGTCCATCTCATAGAGGTGCTCGCGCCACTTCTGGTCAATAATAGGCAGAATGACCATGCGCTCGGTATTTCGCATCTGCTGCTCGCCGCCAATAGCGGTCACAGATTCTTCGAGCTTGTCGTACTCATTATTGGCGTCCTGCACCAGGGCGTCGCGAAGCTGCTCGGCAGAAAGCTCGCCTGGGGAACCATACTCGGAGCCTTCCACCAGCTCCTCATGGGAAATGGTGGGGCCGTAGAGGGAATCCAGCGCATTCCACAGTGCGTCTAGATCCCAGTCCTCGACGTAGCCGGTGGAAGTAGCACCGGCGACATAAGCGGACACGGTGTCATCAATCATGCCGCGAATATTGTCCTGAATATCGCCGGCATCAAGGATGTCGTGGCGGGTAGCGTAGACCACCTTGCGCTGCTCGTTGAGCACCTCGTCGTACTTAAGGACGTTTTTACGCATCTCAAAGTTCTGGTTCTCCACCTGCGCCTGGGCGCCCTTGATGGAGTTGGAGACCATCTTGGCCTCGATGGGGACATCGTCCGGAACATTGAGGCGGTTCATCATGTTTTCCATGGACTGGCCCACGAAGCGCACCATCAGCTCATCGCGCATGGACAGGTAGAAGCGGGTCTCACCCGGGTCACCCTGGCGGCCGGTACGACCACGCAGCTGGTTATCAATGCGGCGGGACTCGTGACGCTCGGTACCCAGCACGTAGAGGCCACCGGCCTCGCGTACCTGGTCACCCAGCTTCTTGGAGCGCTCCCTCTCGGAATCGATTTCTGCTTCCCAGGCCTCCTGGTACTTCTCTTCATCCTCGAATGGATCGAGGCCGCGCTCGCGCAGCTTCTCATCGAGGATGACCTCAGGGTTGCCACCGAGCACGATATCGGTACCACGGCCGGCCATATTGGTAGCCACGGTGACGGTGCCGGGGCGGCCCGCACGGGCGATGATCTGGCCCTCTTCCTCGTGGTGCTTAGCGTTAAGCACGTTGTGCTTAACGCCGCGCTTAGACAGCAGCTGGGACAGGTACTCGGAGCGCTCCACGGAGGTGGTACCGACCAGAACTGGCTGGCCGGACTCGACGTGCTCGGCGATATCGTCCACTACGGCAGCAAACTTAGCTTCCTGCGTCTTGTAGATGCGGTCAGAGTGATCGGCACGCTGATTCGGCTTATTGGTAGGAATCGGCACCACATCCAGGCCATAGATGGAGTGCAGCTCGGCAGCCTCGGTTTCTGCCGTACCGGTCATTCCGGAGATCTTCTCGTACAGACGGAAGTAGTTCTGCAGGGTAACGGTAGCCAGAGTCTGGTTCTCGTTCTTGATCTCCACCTGCTCCTTGGCCTCAATGGCCTGGTGCATGCCCTCGTTGTAGCGGCGTCCGGCCAACACGCGGCCGGTGAAACCGTCCACGATCATGACTTCGCCATTGCGAACGATGTAGTCCTTGTCGCGGGTGAACAGCTCCTTGGCCTTCAGGGCGTTGTTCAGGTAGGACACCAGCTGGGAGTGCTCGGGGGCGTAGAGGTTATCGATACCGAGCTGATCCTCGACGTATTCCACGCCCTCTTCCAGCACGCCGATGGTGCGCTTCTTGTGGTCCACCTCGTAGTGGATACCCTCGCGCATGCGCGGGGCCAGCTGGGCGAAGACGCTATAGAACTGGGAGGAACCATCTACCGGGCCGGAGATGATGAGCGGGGTACGGGCTTCATCGATAAGAATCGAGTCAACCTCGTCCACGATGCAGAAGTTGTGACCACGCTGTACCACATCGTTGAGGGAGCGGACCATGTTATCGCGCAGGTAGTCAAAGCCGAGCTCATTATTGGTGCCGTAGGTAATGTCGCAATCGTAGGCAGCCTTGCGCTCTGGTGGGCGCATCTCGGACAGAATGACGCCCACGGACAGGCCAAGCCAGCGGTGGACACGGCCCATCATCTCGGCGTCGCGCTTTGCCAAGTAATCGTTAACGGTGACGATGTGGACACCCTTGCCATCAAGGGCATTGAGGTAGGCCGGCAGCAGCGAGGTCAGGGTCTTGCCCTCACCGGTGCGCATCTCAGCGACGTTGCCGAAATGCAGGGCCGCACCGCCCATGATCTGCACGCGGTAGTGCTTCTGATCAAGGACGCGCCAGGCAGCCTCACGGACGGTCGCAAAGGCCTCGAGCAAGATGTCATTCATCTCTTCGCCGTCCCGCAGGCGAGTCTTGAACTCGTCGGTCTTTGCCTTAAGTTCGTCGTCCGAAAGCTCCGCGTACTTATCCTCAAGGGCAATTACATCGTCTGCCATTTTGCCCAGGCGCTTGACCGTACGGCCCTCGCCCGCGCGCAGCAGCTTGGAAAGTCCAAACACGGTTAGTTAGTCCTTCTAGTCGCGACAATAAATTTAACTCGTCGCTATTGTACTCACTCGCTTTCACAAAGCATCTCCCGCCTAGCACATAGGGCAGGCGCACAGCCTCCGTTCAGCCTGTATATGCCCCGAAACCTGCTTGCCGACGCCCCTCCCCCAACCAAAAAATCGACCCCGCTGCATACACGCAGCAGGGTCATTAACTAAGAGAAGTAGAAGCTTCTTTAAGCTTCGGCGTCTTCCGAGAGGGAGATAATGCCATAGTCGTAAGCGTGGCGGCGATAGACCACGGACGGCTTATTGTTCTCCTCGTTGATAAAAAGGAAGAAGTCGTGGCCCACCAGCTCCATCTCGCTCAGGGCATCATCCACGCTCATCGGGGTAGCCGGGTGTTCCTTGGTACGAACGATCTGGCCGGGGCGAACGTCCTCTACAGTCTCAGCATAGGGGTCAACGTAGCGCTCTTCCTTTGCGCGCTCCGCTTCAGCCTGGGCCACCATCTCAGCGGCAATCTCGCCGGTGCCCTTCTGCGCGCGGTGACCGCTCTTGACGTTTTCGCGGCGCACCTTCACCTTGCGCAGGGAGCGCTCCATCTTGCCCAAGGCGGTTTCGAGCGCTGCGTAGAAGGAATCTTCCTTGGCTTCGGCGCGGGCAATGTGACCCTTACCGGTAGCGGTAATCTGAATGCGCTCCGCTTCGGAGTCACGGCGTGGGTTTGGTTCGTGCTGTAACTCCACGTGGAAGAAGGTCAGGGTGGGGTCAAGGCGTTCAATCTTGGCCAGCTTGTCATTAACTCGCTCTTGGAAGTGTTCGGGAACCTCAACGTTGCGGCCCGTAATCGTTACCTGAGCTTTGTTTGGCTGGGACATTGAGATGCCTCCCTTGAGTAGTGGGGACTAGAATCAATCACAGTAACTATCTCTCTGTGACACTCCTCATGATAGCACTGGTTATGACCTTTGCGGGAAATTTTTTGGCGACTCCCCTACCTCGAGGGTGGGCACCACCCCTATCTAGGCATCCGCAAAGACCAATGCCCCGCAGACTTCTACACCCGTGGCCTGCAGGGCGGCGATGCTGGCGGCAAGGGTGGCGCCGGTGGTAATGACGTCGTCGGCAAGCAGCGCAGGCGCCCGAGCAATAGGCACGCGCACGCGGACTCGGCCCTGCAGGTTGGCCCACCTATCCTGCGCGTTGAGCTCGGACTGGTCCGCGGTGGACTGGCCCATAGTAAGCGCCGCGCACACGCCCACGCGCTGGTGCTGCGCCGCGGTGTGACACACAGCGGACACCGGATCTCCCCCGCGTGCCCGCGCCGAACGCGGCCGAGTAGGCGCGGGAACGAGGGTGAACTCGCGCGGGATATCGCCGCGGGCGCTCAAATGAGCCAGCCCGGCCGCGAAGACGGCCCCCACATACTCGCGCACCGGCCGATTGCCACGCTCCTTCATGCCAATGATGATGCGGCGGCGAATATCGGAATAGGGGCCGAGAGCATAGACAGGCGCGCCCAGCGGCCGGGGCCGCGCCACCATATAGGGCGGCTGCCGCAGGTGATCGCGGCACGGTGGGCACAAGACCTCACCCGGCGCGCCGCACCCAGCGCACGCACGCGGAAAAATAAGCTCCCCCAAGCCCATAATCGCCTCTCCCCAGCCGCGCAGGACCTCTCGCGGCTAATTAGAAACGATAGGGGAAGAACGCCGACCCTGCAGGCCGGAGACCTCGCGCCAATTGGTTTCGTCCATGACGGTGGAAGGAAGCTCCAGCATGGCGTGAGAATCAGTAATGAAGAGCTTGGTGGGCGAGGTTGCCACGGCCACCACGGGGGCGGTGATATTACCGGTAGGCATGGTCGACGCCGAAGAACCATCCTGCTCAATGCGCCAGACGGGCGACTGGCTCGAGGAAGTACCCACGATGAGCGAGCCATCCGCATTCCAGTCCAGCGATAGTGCCGAACCGGATACTTCGGGGCCAACCTCGCGGGCGTTGACGATGCGCTTATCGCCGCTGCTGGATTGAGCAACGGCCGCGATATACACGTGACCATCAATAATCATGGCCACGCGTGCACCGCTATGGGACAAGCGGATAACGGAGATTTCACCCTCAATATCGTCGATGCTGCGGGCATCCACCTCGGATTCGGAGATGCGGCCCGTCGTCTTGGAGCGCACCACGCGCACGATGCGATCACCATCGACCACGGTCCAGGCGGCTTGCCCGTTGTACTCAAAGGTCGGCCGTGCCAGTGTGGGGCCATCCACTGAATCCTGCAGCTGGCCATCAAGCTCGCCAATCTGCAGCGAGAAGTCATTATTGGATTTGCGGCGCACTGCCGCTACGAGGCCGCTATCGGCAACATCTACGGATTGCACATCACCGCTGCTGCCCAGCGTGGATTTCACGGGCTCGGCCACACCATCGTCCACCTCGAGCAGGTTGCCCTCATTGAGGGCGTAGAGCTTAGACAAAGAGGTGCTGCTTTCCTCCGGGTTATAGTCCGCGAAGTCATCCACGCTCAGGCTATCCATGCCCTCCACCAAGTCACCGCCATCGGCTTTGACCTTAAAGGGGCCGGTATGGCCGGCTTCCGTAAGCGTCCACACCAACTGGGCCGCAAAGAGCGTGCGATCATGGGTGTCCAAATCAGCGAGGCCCTCGAATTGGTAGCCCTGTTCACGGTCATAGCCGGCGAAAGTGACATTCTCCCCCGCTGCGCGGCGAGTAGCGGGCGCAATGCTGGCTGAAGGTCCCTCCATCAGCAGCGTAATGAGCGTTGACTCCGATTGTTCGCCGTCCTTATATAGCCAGCGGCGATCTGGTACCAACACGTCGTTGCTCTGCTTAAAGAAGTACAGCGATTGCGGGGTGTAGTGATTGCGCATTTCATTGCGTTCCATTACCACTCCGGCCGGCAAACCATCGACGCGCCACCTATCGTCTTGCATTTTCATGTAGATGACGGCCTCGTAACCCTCATTTTCCGGCACGTACGCACCGCCGGATTTCAGGCGGCCGATGATGGTGCCGCGCACCGTAAAAGCGCGCTCATTGTCCCTCGAGCTTTGCTTACTTGCGGGAGCGGTAACGATGTCCAGGCTATCGACTACCATCACATCGCCGCTGGCGTCCCAGGCTTCGCGAGCGTTATCGGTCAGAAAGCCGCGCGCGACCTCATGGTCGTTTCCCGGCACGGCGGAAGCCTGGTAGAAATCGCGCAGCGTCAGGTCCGGGTCATCGCCGGGTTGCGGTGCAATGACTTCCTCAGGGCCGTCCTCTTGCTGTTGGTAGGTACCGACTACTTGCGGGCCGGTGTTATTCGGCAGCGTGGAACAACCGCTGACGAACAGCACGGCCGCTGCGGTGCCGACAACCGCGGTCTTGCGATAGTTCGCTCTCAACACGCTTATTTCCTCCTACCCTCAAAGTCCGGGGCCTTATAGGCGCGCCTGTCCGGGGCGGCCGCGCCGCGGTTAAGCTCGCGTTCCGAAGGCCAGAGGATGCCATCGCCCTCCGCCTCGCCATCGGTGCCTTTTTCGCTCTTGTCGACGTGCGGCGAGCTCATGCCCGATGAAATGGCCGGCGTTGCAGCGGTAGGCCCTGCATCCAGCGCGGCGGCGCCGGTGTCCTGTGCTTCTGGAGCTTCAGCATCGGGTTCTGCCAGCTCCCTACCATCCGCGGTGCTGGAGACGGGTGCGCCGGGAATCTCCACAGCGATGGGAGCCTCGCCCACCTCGGTATTCGGGGTCCGCGGAATGATGAGGCGGAAGCGGGACCCAAAGCCCTCATAGCCGGTGGCATCTAGCGTGCCGCCGTGCAGGACGGCATCCTCGCGGGCGATAGCCAGGCCCAAACCGGTGCCACCGGAGTGACGCTTGCGGGAAGAATCCGCACGCCAGAAGCGGTTGAATACCAGCTCTTCCTGGCCAGGCTTTAAGCCCACACCATGGTCCGTAACGGTAACGCCCACCGCAGTGTCCGTGGCTGCGACGTCTACCGCCACTGGATTGCCTTCCGAGTGGTCAATGGCATTGGCCAGAAGGTTGCGCAAGATGCGCTCGAGGCGGCGGGAATCTGCCTCGACTCCGATGCGCTCCTCCGGCAGGTTGAGCTGGACCTCCACGTCGAGCTCGCGGGCCAAATGCTCCACCTGCCCGTAAGCCGCCTCCACACACGAGCGCAGATCAATGGCTGCCGTAGACAAGTCCGCCACACCAGCATCGTGGCGAGAAATCTCCAGCAAGTCCGCGAGCAATTCCTCGAAGCGGTCGAGCTCGCTCGACATCAAGCGGGAAGCACGCTGGGCGCCGTGCGGCAGGCTATCGCTTTCCGCCTCAATCATGTCCGCGGCCATGCGCACGGTGGTCAATGGGGTGCGCAGCTCATGGGAGACGTCAGAAGTAAACTGCCGCTGCAAATCGCCGTACTCCTCCAGCTGCGCAATTTGGGAGGACAGCTTATCGGCCATGTTATTAAAGGACGCGGCCAAGCGGCCCATCTCATCATCGCTATCGACGGCCATGCGCTCCTTCAAATGACCCGCCGCCAAGCGCTGTGCGATGCGTGAGGCCGAGCGAATCGGCGTAATAACCTGCTGGGTAGCCAGCCAGGCAATGCCCACCAGCAACACCACGACCACTACACCAGCCGCCGAGAGCAGGCCGCGCATCAGCGCCATGGTGGATTCTTCCGATTCCATGGACAGCGCCAAGTAGACCTGCGTATGGGGAATATCGGTATCGGTAGGCGTGCCTACCAGCAAGGCGTTGTAGTGATCACCATTTTCGCGCGGAGCTGGGAAATACTGCTGCGCAATCTGGCCTTGATCCACCATTTCCCGCAGCTGATCCGGCACGGGGAAATCCTCGGGCGAAGTGGTAACAGAGCCATCCTGATTTTCCACCACGATGACTGGCTCATAGACCGTCTGGGCGTCGCCCTGTTGGGCGGAGAGCTGGCCCAACGCAGCACGCGCAGAGTTGATGCGCACCTGGACGGAGTTAGCAGAACTGGTGGCATCGATCTGCTGCTCCACGGCCGTGCGGGCGCGCTCCAGCTCCTGCTGAGCCACGTCCTCCTTCTGGCTGACCAGGCGCTGGGTAAGCACGGACACTAGCGCGTAGGCCAAGATGATCATGACCACCGAGGAGGCGACCAAAATCATGCCAATGACGCGCGCCTGCAATGAGGTGCGCCACGTTGTAATGAAGGCGTCTCGAATGCGCCTTAGACGCTCAATGATGCCGATGGTCCTTACTCTCCGGCGCCGGCCTTGCCGGTCTTATATCCCACGCCGCGCACGGTCAGCACGATCTGCGGGTCTTCCGGATCGTGCTCGATCTTGGCGCGCAGGCGCTGGACGTGCACGTTAACCAGGCGGGTATCAGAAGCATTGCGATAGCCCCACACGGATTCCAGCAGCGATTCACGCGTATGCACTTGGCCGGGGCGGCGCGCCATTTCCAGCAGCAGGTCAAACTCCAGCGGGGTCAGGTTCAGCTCGGTGCCATCGGTGCGGCGCACGGTATGCTCCGGCACGTCGATGACAAGATCCGCAACCTCCAGGATTTCAGCTTCCGCAGAATCGGTGCGGCGCAGGCGCGCACGGATGCGGGCGATGAGCTCCTTGGGCTTGAATGGCTTGGTGATGTAATCATCCGCGCCGGATTCAAGGCCGAGCACCACATCAACCGTATCGGTCTTGGCGGTCAGCATAACGATGGGCACGGAGGATTCGCGGCGGATGGCACGGCAAATATCTACGCCATTCATGCCCGGAAGCATGAGGTCCAGCAGGATGAGGTCCGGCTCGTGCTGCTCAAAGGCAGGAACAGCGTCATTGCCGTCCATGACCGGAATGGGCTTGAGTCCTTCGGACTCGAGCACAATGGTCAGCATCTCTGAGATAGCCGGATCGTCATCGACAACCAAAATCTTGGGCGCCACGTTCTATTCTCCTACAAGGTCTTTTATCGCTGAAATAATAGTATCCGCATCGGCGGTAGCGATCCAGCGTCCACCCCAGCCCGCATCTGCCAAGCGCCGGTAGGCTGCGGCGGTGCGTTCTTGCAACCCACCATCGCGTTCGTAGCGGTCGCGTTCCCGGCTGGCGTCTGCTTGGGCTCGTGCCTGCGCTCTTTCCGACGCCACCTCTACCGCCGTATCCAAATACACCTGCAGGTCCGCCTGCGGCAGGCCGAGGGTGCCAAATTCCAGATCGTGCACCCACTCCATCACCGCATCGTCTTCGAGCCGCGCCGCCGAATACGCGGCATTGGAAGCCACGTAACGATCCAGTAGCACCACAGTGTCGGATTCCTTGGCGCGCTGCAGCTGGTCCTTTACGCCATAGCGATCCAACGCGAATAGCGTCGCCATGGCATAAGCCGAATCCGTGAGGTCCCCCATCTTTCCGTAGAGCGCCTTTTGCGCGAGTTGTGCGTGAATCGAGTCCGCATAGCGCGGAAAGGCAATAACCTCTACGGGCCGGTCCAACAACTCCTTAAGTGCGGAGACCAACGTATTTTTACCGGCACCGTCGATGCCTTCAATGCTGATCAGCATAGGTGTGGGCTATCTTCCCTTCTGTTATTTCTCCCGCAGGGCCACTGCCGCGCGGCCGTTGCCGCAAGCAGTGGGTGCGACTTAGGACAGGGCCTCAATGAATGGCTCGAGGTCATATTCTTCCTCGACGTTTTCAAGCACCTCGAGGGCATTTTCCGTCAGGGTCTCGCTGCCAGAGCCCACCAGTTCCCTAATATAGGGGTAGTCTTCGACTACTTCGCCCGCGCTAAAGGGCGCACCAGCCCAAATGGCAGCAATGG
This sequence comes from Corynebacterium sp. MSK150, assembly GCF_030229215.1. Classification (NCBI taxonomy): domain Bacteria; kingdom Bacillati; phylum Actinomycetota; class Actinomycetes; order Mycobacteriales; family Corynebacteriaceae; genus Corynebacterium; species Corynebacterium sp. MSK150. The sequence continues at coordinate 37,764 of NZ_JASPHM010000012.1, read as the reverse complement.
TGGCCGCCGCTTGAGCATTCTGTTCCTCTTCTTCGCTGAGTTTTGGCTTGCTGTGCGCGACCTCGCAGGCATCCTCGACGGCGCGAATTACCCCTTCTTCATCGAGGTTTGCCATCTCGTCCAAGAAATCGACGTTGAGGTCCGTGCTGAAAATATTTTCGTCCCAAGTACTCACTTTTTGACTCCTTCGGTGCTTTCAGCGCCATTTATACACGCTTTCTTAGTGAAAGAAAGCAGACGATGAAAAGGTTTGCATGGCCTTCTACACCCGCGAACTGCCTTTTTGTTTACTTATCACAGAATTGCGACGCCGTCGCAATGTTTCCCAAACATGATAGTCTCGTTACCAACTTGTTACCGGGGCGCTGTATCGCCCTCCTCTTTGGGCTGAAACCGCCCACCTCATAGAAAGGACAGCCACGATGAAGCCAGATTCGCGCCGCGTCTACGTGTTCATTGTGGCCGGACTGATCGCCGCGGCCGTCGTCGGAGTCGCCGTCTGGCGCATGAGCTCGCCGAGCGCTAACTATTCCAACGCCGCGGATCAGTCCGCGACCACCTCCGTCTCCCCGACCCACACCGCGGCCGAGGAGACCACCACTTCTTCCACGGACCGTTCCCCTTCAAAGCAGCACTCCACGCACGCTACGAGTTCCACCGCCTCGTCTGGCGATTCCAAGCATCAGCAGCCGCACAACAACGATCCGTTTCTCGCCCCTAATGCGGTAGTGCGCCCACAGGCAGCAACCCAGCCCACCAAGGTCTACCGTCCAGAAAACATCTCTCCGCAGGGCACCACCTCGCAGGGCAATACCACCACCCAGGGTGGTCAGGGCACCGGCCAGGGCAATCAGCGTCTGACGCCTGATTACCCGAGCAACCAGAACGGCTCGCAGACTACTGGTGCCCCGCAGAACAACCAGGGCGGCACCACCCCGCCGGCCACCACTGGCCCGTCCACTCCGCAGCCCTCACCTGAGGCGCCTGCCTCGCAAGATAACTCGGGCAAGGATTCCGACGCCCCGGCCCATGAACCAGCCGGCACGGAGCAACACACGGTCGAAAAGGCAGAGGAAGAAAAGCTCACCGGCCATGCCGCTGCGAAGCGACCTTCCGCCGATCAGAACCAGGAGCCAACCGACCTGGTGCCAACCAAGCAGGCACCGGCCACGGCCAAGCAGGCTCCGAGCGAAGCGGCGCCTTCGCGCTAATTCGGAGTCGGTTCTCGACGTAGACGAACAAAACAAGCACGTTTCCTCGATTCTGAAGTCAGAATTCCGGGAAACGTGCTTGTTTTGTATGCGCTGGAATGCGGTCATTACGACGCAGCCACAATATGCGCCAAGAATTGAGCAGAGCAGGCCGCAACGCGGCTGTAATGAAGACTGAAAAGCACGCTTCGCTTGAAACCGGAGGGCGGCGGCGAAGCGTGCTGGTGTGGGCTAAACGCGGACTAGGCGCGGGCGACGAAGAGGTCCGCGGTGTCGGATTCCGCAGTAGCAGTAACGAGGCCCTCGGCAGCTGGCAGCCAGACGGCTTGGCCTGGGGTCGCGGTGAGGGTCTTGCCCGCAGCATCGGTAAAGGTTACGGAACCTGCGGTGCACAGGGCGATGGTCGGGCCATCGTAATCAAGATCCACAGAAGACGAACCGGTGAGCTCCACGCGGTCCAGCAGGAATTCCTCGATGGGTACCGGGTAGGACCAGGCGGCGGCATCGTGGACATTGTCCTGGGCGGACTTATCTTGTTGTTGCACACGCGGCTCGTCGGCAGCGGCGTAAGTCAAGACCTTGACCAGCTCTGGAACGTCAACGAACTTTGGCGTCAGGCCACCGCGCAACACGTTATCGGAGTTCGCCATGATCTCCACGCCGAGGCCGGAGACATAGGCATGGAGCTGGCCTGCGTCTAGGTAGACGGCCTCGCCGGGCGAGAGCTCGATGTGGTTGAGCAGCAATGCGCCCAGCACGCCAATATCGCCTGGGTAGCGCTGATTGAGATCCAGCACCGTAGACATGACACGGGACTTCCAATCGGCCGAGTCCGCGGCGATCAGGCGCTCGCCGGCGGCAACAATGGCGGAAATGAGCTCCTTGCGCTTGGCAGACGGAATGGTAATCCACGTGGTGAAAAGGACGCGCAGGTTGGCGGACTCGGTGGTTGCCGAGGGGTCGTCGTCCAGCATGGCAACGTAGTGGTCCAGCTCAGGGCACTCGAGGGCGGCAAAAAGCTCGCGGGTGCGCGCCAAGGGGCGGAAGCCGGCCATGGCATAGAAATCCGTGAGCGCGACAATGAGCTCGGGCTTGTGATTATCGTCCTTGTAATTTCGATTAGACGCGGTGAGTTCGATGCCGGCGGCGTTTTCGCGGGCAAAGCCCTCTTCCGCCTGCGCCTTTGACGGGTGCGCCTGCAAGGACAGCGGCTCCTCGGCCGCAAGCACCTTGAGCAGGAAGGGCAGGCGCTCGCCGTACTCGGCAGAAACGCGGCCGCCTAGCTGCCCTGCCGGATCCTCTGCAATGACCTCATTGAGCAGGCGGCCATCCACCGTGGAAGGGTCGCCGGGGTGAGCGCCGAACCACAGCTCTGCGACGGGCTTATCGGCATCGGGCTGGCCCTGCAGGTGCGGGATAAGGGTACGCGAGCCCCAGGAATAGTTGCGGGTGGCGCTGTGCAACAGCTGCATGTGTTTCTATCCTTTAGAAATCTCGTAGGCGGTCGCGGCAAAACTCCGCGTAATAAGCTGCAGTGAGCGGGCAAGATGCCCCAGGCCCGGTTCCGGGTCAATGCTGCGGACTGCAAGCGAGTTGGGCAGGTTCGCCTCTTCCTGCCCCCAGAAAACCACCTTCAAGGGTACCAAAGCGCCCTCGGCACCATCGCCATCAATGAAGGGGTCATAGAAGAGATCATTAGCCGGGGAACTATCAGAATCCCGGTCGAGCGCGCGACGCAATTCGGCTGGGTCCACATAAGCGCTCGGCAGGCCGTGTACGGCCCAGATGGTCGTAGCCATGCGGGCCACGAGGGCGTCGAGCTGCACGTGCTCGCGACGATCGGAATAGGAGTAGGGGTCGAGCACGCAGGAATGGATGATGCGGGCGCCGTCGATAAACTCGCGCAGTTGGCGGCCCGGATTAGTAGTGGCATCGCGCTCGGGAGAAAGCTGCGCAAGCTCGCGGTCCACGGCCGCCGCAAGGTCCTCGAGGGTCTCCTTCACCACGGTCGGGCCCTGATAGAGCAGGCAGCACAGCGCATGCAGGGCGGCAATGCTGCGCGCGGGCGAGCTCCCCTCGGTCGTCGGCAAGCAAGGGGTGACGAGCGTATCCTCCGGGCAGTCCTCCACCAGCGGGCCCTTGGCCGGCCCGATGAGCACGGTGGTGGCACCGCGCTGGCTGGCAGTAATGAGGGCGCGCGACGCCCAATCGCACTCGCCGGGCTCGCCGACAACCACCACCAGGTCCAGCGCCCCCACGTAGCGCGGGAGTGATTCAGTGACCACAATCGGGATCCGCAGCGGCTCGGCTAGGCCAACGCCTAGGTGGGCGGCCTGGCGGGCAATCGCGTCGGTGGGAATAATTACAAGCGAGCGGGGATTGAGCCCACTGAGCGCCTCGCCCCAGCGCTCCACTTCTCCGGCCACCAGGCGGATTTGGGCGCCTTCGTGCGCCACATCAAAAAAGCGCACGGTTTCGGCGTCATAATTACCGGTATCCATGTGGCCCAAGCATAGTCGGGCGCCCACTAAGATGAAGTCCTATGACTTCCGCACAGATTCATCCCGTAACCCTGATTGGCGGCGGCCCCGGCGCGTGGGACCTCATTACCGTGCGCGGCATGCGCGCCCTGCAGGATGCAGAGGTTATTCTTGCCGATCACCTGGGACCTACGGCGCAGCTCGATAAGCTGTGTGATATTTCTTCCAAAGAGCTTATTGACGTCTCTAAGCTCCCCTATAAGAAGTCAATCTCGCAGGAAAAGATCAACGAGCTGCTCATCGAACACGCCCGTGCCGGCCGCAAGGTGGCCCGTCTTAAGGGGGGCGATCCTTTCGTCTTTGGGCGCGGCTTTGAAGAGGTGCAAGCGCTGGCGGATGCGTCTATTCCTGCTACGGTCATTCCGGGCGTGACCTCAGCTATTTCCGTTCCCGCGGCCGTCGGCATCCCGGTAACTCAGCGCGGCATTGTCCACGGATTCACGGTGGTCTCCGGCCACCTTCCGCCCGGCCATGAGAGGTCCTTGGTGGACTGGGCAGCGCTCGCCCGCTCTGGCGCCACGCTCGCGGTCATCATGGGCGTGAAAAATGCCCCGGCGATTGCCAATGCGCTTATCGACGCCTCCCTCTCCCCCTCCACTCCTTGCGCCATCATCCAAGAGGGCACGCTTTCTACCGAGCGCGCCTATCGTTGCACCTTGGGTACCTTGGCGCAGACGATGACCGAGCACGAGATCTCCGCGCCAGCGGTCTACGTCATCGGCGAGGTGGCCGGGCTGTAGCACCCTCGAGGCCTTCCGGGTCCGCGAGGCCAACTTGTGGCCGCGCTCTACCCCACCGCAGTTGGGGTTTGGTCCGTATCGTGGCCAAAGGTCGCGGCGGAAGTGCTACGCGCGGTCAGCAGCGGGGCTTTCGGGCGCCTTATCCTGCACGATGGTCACGCCGGACTTGCGCGAACCGTGGACGCGGTGGGCGGCAGCGACGCGCTCCGGATAATCCGGGGCATGGAAATCAGCATGGGCGGCTTCCTCAGCGTTTTCGGCTTCCAATTCCGCCGCACGCGCACGCCTGGTGCGCAACGCGCCACGAATGGTGGCCGCTACACCAGCCGCGACCACGATCGCGATGGCAACGGGGGTAACTGCTGCAGGCACTGCCCAGCCAAAGTACGTCTCGGCACCGCCGATGACTTTGCCGATATTCAGGCCCACGATGGCCGTGCCCACCAGTCCGCCGAGCAGGACGGGGTTGATGCGGGAGATAAGCCACGCAGCGATGGGCGCGGTGATAGCGCCACCGATAAGCAAGGCAAGGACTGCGGCCAAGTTGGCGACAATATCGTGCCAGAGCCCCACGATAAAGCCTGCGGTAGCGCCGAAGGTCACTAGGAACTCAGCGGCGTTGACCGTGCCGACGATGCGGCGCGGCTGCTCCCGGCCGATAGCCATGAGCGTGGAGGTCGACACCGGGCCCCAGCCGCCGCCACCGGTGGAATCGACGAATCCGCCCACAAGGCCAAGGCTGGCCAGAAACGGCGTGGAGTGGGTGCGTTTATAGGCGGAGCCACGGCGGCGCGGTTGGGAAAAGCGCCAAATGAGGTTGGCGCCGATGCCCACCAAGATGAGTGCGGTCACCGGCGCGGCCGCCGCGGTGGAGATATTCGACAGCAACGTAGCGCCCAAAAAAGCGGCGATCCCACCCGGCACACCGAGACGGACCACGGTTTTCCAATCCACGTTGCCGAAGCGCGCGTGGCTCAATCCGGAGATAGCAGTGGTGCCAAGCTCGGCGGTATGCACGACGGCAGAGGCCTGCGCGGGGCCGAGGCCCGCCAGCAACAGCATCGTGGTAGACGTGACGCCAAAGCCCATGCCGATACCACCGTCCACGAGGTTGGCGGCCGCACCGGCGAGCGCAATGAGGATGAGGGTTAGCATGGCGCGAACACCTCCTGTGCGGCGCGGCGGGCGTGGTGAAAGCGATCTGCAACGAGGCCCGCGAGATCAGTGCCGAGAGGGCGGTCTACGGTCGCGGGAACGCCCGCCAGCCGGTCTAGGAGCAGGCCCTCGGTCACGAAGAGCGGAATAACGCGTACGCGAGAGGGGTCTTGATGCTCGCGGCACAAGGACACGATCCCTTCGCGACCACCGCGGGTGGCGAATTCCACCGCCGTGGGCACGCCGGTGAGCGCGAAGGTGCGGTGGGCTAGCTCACGGATGGCATCGTTAGCCGCGGAATCGGAGGAACCGACGGAGTAGATGACCACATGGGCATCGCCAGGCCGGGTGCGGGAGGCGAGCACGCGGGCGAGGTCCTCGCCGGTGCCGAGCCCTGGGGCGAGGTGGAGGGAAAGGTGGGAGGTTTGGGTGGCGTCGGCAAGCGCGCGCGGGACGTCCACGCGCTGGTGGTAGCCCTGGGTAAAAAGCAGCGGAACTACAACGGCCTCGGTCTCCCCTAGCTGGGCGAGCTCGAGCGCGGCCGTGGTGAGGTCGGGCTCGTTGAATTCCAGGTGTGCGGCGCGGGCTGGGCGCAGGCCGGTGGTCTGGGTCAGGCGCTCAATGCCGGCCGCAGCGCCCGGATGCCGCGAACCGTGGGACAGGGTAATAAGTGCGGGCATGGGGCGCATCCTTAAGCCTGCGGTGCCGTGGAGTGTCCGCGGCGGGCAAGCGAGCGCTTCAATGCCTCGTTGGAGGACACGGCCGGTGCGGGGGCTACCGGGGCATCGTCTTGGCCGTGAAAGCGCACGGAGAAAATCCGCAGGCACTCCTGGCACTTCCAGGCAAAATCATCTTCCTCATCCGGGAAGAGGTCGGTGCCTGCGCAATACGGGCAGAAGCTGGGATGGTTGCGGTTGGGGTTGGGCTGGCGGCGAAAATTCACTGCAAGTCCTCCTCCTTGGCACGCAAGACCCAGTGGCGGAATTGCTCGCCGTCCTCGCGCTGCTCTTTGTATTTATTGACCAAGCGAATGACGTACTCGGGCACCTCATCGGCGACGACCTTGTGGCCGCGCAGCTTACGGCCCCAGTCCGGGGACAGGCCGAGGGCGCCACCCAGGTGGACCTGGAAGCCCTCGACCCGGTTGCCCTCGGAATCGGTAACAATCTGGCCCTTCAGGCCGATGTCCGATACCTGCGAACGCGCACAGGCGTTGGGGCAGCCGTTGAGCGCGATGGAAATCGGCACGTCCAGATCGCCCAAGGTGTCTTCCAAGATGTCTACCAACTCGATGGCGCGGGCCTTCGTGGTCACATGTGCGAGCTTGCAAAATTCCAGGCCGGTGCAGGAAATGACGCCCCGGCGGAACTCCGATGGCTGGGAGTACAGGCCGGTTTCATCGAGCGCGCGGGAGAGCGCCGGAATGTCTTCTTCCTCCACATCGAGGAAGAGCAATTCCTTCATGGGGGTGGTGCGGATGCGGCTAATGCCGAACTTCTCGGCCACGTCCGCAATGGCGATAAGCTGCTCGCCAGTGGCGTGGCCCACGGTAGGTTTGACGCCGACGTAGAACTTGCCATCCTTCTGGCGATGCACGCCCAAGTGATCGCGGGAGCCAGGCTCGACCTCCAGTGGGATGCCATCCAACAGCGGCTTGTCTAGGTATTCTTCCTCCAGCACTTGGCGGAACTTTTCGATGCCCCACTTGGCTACCAAGAACTTCAGGCGGGCACGGTTGCGATTGCGGCGGAAGCCATAGTCGCGGAAGATGCCGACCACGCCGGCCCACACCTCCGGCACGCGCTCTAGGGGAACCCAGGCGCCGAGGGACTGCGAGAGCATCGGGTTGGTGGACAGGCCGCCGCCAACGAAGCAGTCGAATCCCGGACCGTACTCGGGGTGGTTCACGCCCACGAAGGCGACGTCCTGAATCTCGTGCGTGACGTCCTGGCGGGAGTTGCCGGAGATAGCGGTCTTGAATTTGCGCGGCAGGTTATGGAATTCCTCGCGCGGCAGGTAATTATTCTTGATTTCTTCGATGGCTGGGGTGGCATCGATAATCTCGTCCTCGGCCACGCCGGCAACTGGAGAGCCTAAAATGACGCGCGGTACATCGCCGCAGCCCATGAGCGTGCTCAGCCCCACAGACTCGAGCTTGTCCCAAATGGTGGGCACATCCTCGATTTGAATCCAGTGCAACTGGATATTCTGGCGGTCCGTAAAGTCCGCCGTGGAGCGGGCATAATCGCGCGAGATCTCACCGACGGCGCGCAGCTTGGCAGGATCGGCACGGCCACCGTCGAAGCGCACACGCATCATGAAGTACTCGTCCTGCAGTTCCGCGTTAGATAGCTTGGAGGTCATCTCACCGCCCAAGTTCTGATTACGCTGTGTATAAAGGCCCAGCCACTTAAAGCGAGGGGCTAGGTCATCGGCTGGAATAGAGGAAAATCCCTGCTTGGAATAGATATCGATGACGCGCTGCTTAGCAGAAAGCCCGCCGTCTTCCTGCTTAATTACCTCATCGTTATTGAGGGGCTCGGTGCCGTCAATCTTCCATTGGCCTTCGGGCTTTTTGGCGCGGGGCGTGCGCTTGGTATTAGTCGCGGTGGTCATGGTGTAGATCTCAACCTGCCTTTCCAAAGTATTGAAAGACAACCTACCCGTCTAAAATGAGCAGACAAAGCGGTCTTTTTTAATTTCAAGTAAAAAATCGCCGTGAACTGCATGAACGGCAGTATGTTTTTAGAATCTAATTCAACTCCTTGCCGCAACCTAGACTAAACGGTTCAATTGCCAGAAAGATAAGCCACAAAAATGAACCTAGCGGTCTAGACCCCGCGCTTGAGAGAAAGGCATTCACACAGCATGAATCAGCCCTTGAAGGTAGCCGTTATCGGCGCAGGCCCAGCCGGCATTTACGCCTCCGATATACTGGTGAAAAAGACCGGCGGCGAGGTGCAGATTGACCTCATCGAGCAGATGCCCGCACCCTTCGGCCTTATCCGCTATGGCGTGGCGCCGGACCATCCACGCATTAAGGGCATCATCAAATCCTTACACCGGGTGCTCGACACCGAGCAGATTCGCCTGTTGACCAACGTGCACATCGGCCGTGACATCACCGTCGACGAGCTACAGCAGCACTACGATGCCGTAGTCTTTGCCACCGGCGCCGTGGGCGACCGCCACCGCAATATCCCTGGCGCGGACTTGGACGGCGTGCATGGCGCCGGCGAGTTCGTGGGCTTCTACGATGGCAACCCGCGCTTCGAGCGCGACTGGGATCTCTCCGCCAAAGAGGTGGCGGTCATTGGCGTGGGCAATGTGGGCCTTGACGTCTCCCGCATCTTGGCCAAGACCGGCGATGAGCTCAAGGTCACCGAGATCCCCGATAATGTCTACGAGTCCCTGGCCAAGAACCAGGCTGAGACCGTGCGCGTCTTCGGCCGCCGCGGCCCGGCACAGGCCAAGTTCACCCCACAGGAGCTCAAGGAGCTGGACCATTCCGAGTCCATCAACGTGGTGGTCTCCCCCGAGGACATCGACTATGACGAGGCCTCGCTGGCCGCGCGCCAGGAGAGCAAGTCCACCGACTTGGTGTGCCAGGTGCTCGAGCAGTATGCCATCCGCGATCCTAAGGAGGCGCCACACACCCTGCAGATCCACCTCTTTGAGCAGCCGGTAGAGATTTTGGGCGAGGACGGCAAGGTCAGCGGCATCAAAACCGAGCGCACCTCTCTCAATGGCGATGGCAGCGTGCACGGCACCGGCAAATTCACCGAATGGCCGGTGCAGGCGGTCTACTTCGCCACCGGTTACCGCTCCGATGCGGTCGATGGCGTGCCTTTTAACCAGGACAAGAACGTCATCAATAACGATGGCGGCCATGTCATCGATGCGGCCGGCGCGGTGGTGCCGGGCCTCTACACCACCGGGTGGATTAAGCGCGGCCCGGTGGGCCTGATTGGCAATACCAAGTCCGATGCCACGGAGACGATTGACATGCTGCTTGCCGACGCCGCCTCTGGCACCCTCCCCTCCCCCTCCAGCGCCGAGGATATCACCGAAGTCTTTGCTGAGCGCGGTATCGATTACCTGACGTGGCAGGATTGGCAGCGCTTGGACGCGGCAGAGCGCGCCCTAGGCGAGCGCGAGGGCCGCGAGCGTAAGAAGTTTGTGGAGTGGGAGGACATGGTCTCCCACTCGCGCGCCGAAGTTTAGCGGCGAATGATGGCAAGGACCTCGTCGACGATGGACTGCACCTCGTCGGCGGTCTTTGCCTCTACGTTGAGGCGCAGCAGCGGCTCCGTATTAGACGCGCGCACGTTGAACCATGCCTCGGTTCCCTTGAGCTCTACGGTCACGCCATCGAGCTCATCGACGGACTCAATCTTATCCGCCAGCTCATCCAGCACCGCTTGGGTAGCGGCCTTCTGGTCCTCCACGGTGGAGTTGATCTCACCGGAGGCCTCGTAGCGGGAGTATTCCGCCATGAGCTCGCTCAGCGGCTTATCGGACTGGCCCAGAGCGGCCAACACGTGCATTGCAGCAAGCATGCCGGAATCGGCGTTCCAGAACTCCTGGAAGTAGTAGTGCGCGGAGTGCTCGCCACCGAAGGCGGCCTTGTGCTCGGCCATCTGCGCCTTGATGAAGGAGTGGCCCACGCGGGTGCGCACCGGGGTGCCGCCCTTTTCCTTAATGAGCTCCGGCACGGTCTTGGAGGTAATCAGGTTGTGGATGATGGTAGCGCCGGGGAACTTCTCCAGGTAGCGCTCAGCGACCAGTGCACAGATGGCAGACGGGGAGACCGGCTGGCCCTTTTCATCCACCACGAAGCAGCGGTCCGCATCACCGTCGAAGGCCAAGCCAATATCGGCCTTCTGATCCACGGTGAACTTCTGCAGATCTACGAGGTTCTTTGGATCCAAGGGGTTAGCCTCGTGGTTCGGGAAGGTGCCATCGAGCTCGAAGTACAAATCGCGGACGTCGAAAGGCAAGCCATCGAAGACGGCCGGCACGGTGTGGCCCCCCATGCCGTTGGCAGCGTCAACGGCTACAACGAGCGGCTTGGAATCCTCCAGCGGCACCAGCTTGCGCAGGAAGTCGGCGTAGCCGGCAAGAATCTCCTGTTCGGCAATTGCGCCCTCGGTGCCGGTGAACTCCGGGGTGCCGTCGATAAGCATCTGCTTAATCTGCTCCAAGCCGGTCTCCTGGCCCACCGGTACCGCGCCGGCGCGGCAGAGCTTAATGCCGTTGTACTTGGCTGGGTTATGAGAGGCGGTAAACATAGCGCCCGCACACTCCAGGGAGCCGGCGGCGTAGTAGAGCTCGTCGGTAGAGGTTAGCCCCAGCAGGGTCACGTTGAGGCCCTGCGAGGTCACACCCTCAGCAAAAGCGCGCGCCAGAGACGGCGAGGACGGGCGCATATCGTGGCCGACTGCTACGGTATTTTCGCCTTCTTCCCGCAGGATGGCGGCAAACGCGGCGCCCGTATCGCGCACGAAGTTCTCATCGATATCTTCGCCCACCACGCCACGGACGTCATAGGCCTTAATTACTGCATCAAGATGCTCACGAGTTCGCATAACCTGCAATAGTACTCCCGCCCGCTGGGAAACTACCGCACCACGGGGTTCGTGTCAGTCCTGTTCCGGTTCCGCGGGCGTCGATTCATCGGGCACGACGGAAAGGTGTGCGCGGCGCGCCTTTTTGGCATAAGCCACGCGGCGGGTGCGAAAGACCGGGTGATTCGAATTGGCAGGGTCTGCCCCATCAAAGGTCGCGGAGTAGTCGATGGGGTCGGCACCGGAGCCGGCGCTGCGGTCATCGACCAAGCCGGTAGTCACGCGGCCATCTTCCTTGACGGCCTCTGCCAAAGCCATCAGGTCATCTTCCTCATCCAGCTCAATGCGATCCACACGCACCAGTTCCCAGCCCACTGGGGCGGAGATGCGGTCGCGGTGGGTGGCGCATAGGTCCCAACTGTGTGGGTTCTCCTCTTCCGCCAGCGGTCCAACGACGGCCGTCTGGTCCGCGTAAGCGTAGGTCAATGTCGCCACGGCGGGGCGGCCGCAGCCTGGGCGGGAGCAATGGCGAGAAATAGTCACAGCGCATAAGTCTAAACCCTTGGTTGAGATTTAGATAGTCTTCGCCCCGGCGTGGCTCCGCTAAATCCGGCCCGCCAGCACCTTAGAATCAGGGTCATGACCGCCGCTCGCCCGCATATCCGCCCCGCCCGCGACCGCCACGGCCACGGCATGCGCGGACCTCTCCTCCCCCAGCAGACCCCGCGCTACCGCAGCGCGCGCGAGCACTTCGACATGGCCGTATTGGAGGCCTATGCCCCCATCCAAAACGCCTTCGCGCCACAATTGCGTGGCCTCGACTTGGCCGTAGACACCATCCCGCGCATGCGGCTTTCTCCCGATATGACCGTACTACCGGATGAGATTATCGCCGATGGCCCAGTTCCCCTCGGCCGCGTGGTTCCCGCCGGTGTAGATTCCGAGGGCCAGCCCACCCGCGCGCGCCTGGTCATCTTCCGCATGCCTATTGAGCAACGTGCCTCTACCCCGTCCGAGCGTTCCGAACTCCTGGGCACCGTTATTACCGCGCTGGTGGCCAACTACCTCAACTTGGACCCCGAAGAAGTGGACCCGCGCTATAGCTGGTAGCCCCAGTAGGTTTCGCGGCAGCAGAAAAGCCCCTGGCCGCACATTGCGTGCTAGCCAGGGGCCTCACTGGACACCTTAATTATCCAATCTCGCGCTTGAGGCGGCGGCGCTCGCGGTCCGATAGCCCGCCCCAAATACCGAAGCGCTCATCGTGCTCCAGCGCGTACTCCAAGCATTCATCGCGTACCGCGCAGGCCTGGCAGATGCGCTTGGCCTCACGGGTAGAGCCTCCCTTTTCAGGGAAGAATGCTTCAGGGTCGGTCTGTGCGCACAGCGCCTGGTCCTGCCACTCCTGCTCGACGGCACCGAAGAGTTCATCGAGCGACATCTCTGCAGCAGCACCGCCACGGAGAATGGCGTTGTTATTAGCCATTTTGTCCACGCCTTTTCCTTTCTCCGAGGTTGGGTAATTCTCATCAGTGCGACCGACTGTACACCACATTCCCCTTGGGCAACCCCGCCGGGATGGTGTGGAAGTAACGGCGCCGGCCGCTGTTTCTTTCACTGATGTAATTTCACACCGGATCACTAAATATCGTCAACCCGAATTGGCGGCTTCTTCGCGCTTTCCGGCAAAAACGCAGCACACGATCCCCATCCGTCACATCTGTAACAACTGATCCCCTATGGGGGTGTAGGTAGGGGGTACTACATGTAGTGGTACCCCGTTTTTCTGTCAACAATTTTCAGGAAATTCCGGCGTGTCGCGCGCACAACGCCGCAAAGAAGGGATCCACCCCCTCCGCGCCCGCACTGATTCCGCACCATGTCGGCCGTTGCGGACAGGCGGGCTCGGTGGCCCATAAAAAGAGAGGCCGAACCGAGGCTCCATTGTCCTCAGTTCGACCTATGTCAGCTGGACCTAGTGCAGTGCCCAGACCACGGCGAAAGCGTTAAGCATCGGAGCTAAAACGCACGCCGGCATCGGGGATGGAAACGCCGGGGAAGACACGCATGCCGTCGAGAAGCTCGCAGCGTGCGCCGACGTGGGCACCTTCACCAATGACACAGTTCTCAATGACCGCGTTGGCGCCAATGTGGGCGCCGGAGGCAATGATCGAGTTGTGGATGATGGCGCCGGGCTCAATGCGCACGCCGTCGAAGACAACGGTGCCCTCCAGGCGGGAGCCCGCGCCCACCTCGGAGCCACGGCCCACGGCGGTACCGGATAGCAACAGCACGCCACCGGCGATTCCGGCGGAAGGATCTACCAGGGATTCACCAGTCTTGCCCTCAATCAGCGGGGAAGGCGCGATGCCGCGTACTAGGTCGGAGGAACCACGGGTGAAGTCATCCGGGCGGCCCATATCGCGCCAGTAGGAGTTGTCTACGTGGCCTACAACCAGCCGGCCTTCAGCCAAGAGCCCTGGGAAGGTTTCGCGTTCCACGGAAACAACGCGGTTGGCCGGGATGGACTCGATGACGGAGCGCTTGAATACATAGCAACCGGCGTTGATCTGGTTGGTTGGCGGATCCTCGGTCTTTTCTAGGAACGCAGTAACTCGGCCGTTGGAGTCGGTCGGCACGCAACCAAACGCACGCGGGTCAGCCACGTTGAGCAGGTGCATGGTGACATCGGCGTCTTTGTCATGGTGCGTGGTGAGGATGCCTTCCAGATCCATGCCGGAGAGCACGTCACCATTGAAGACCATGACCGTGTCATTGCGCAGCTTGTCGTAGACGTTGCGGATGCCGCCGCCGGTGCCGAGCGCGGTCTCTTCCACCACGTACTCGATTTCTAGGCCCAGCTCGGAGCCATCACCGAAGTACTCCTCAAAGACCTCGGCCTTATAGGAAGTAGACATGACGACGTGCTCGATGCCGGCGGCCTTGATGCGGGCGAGCAGGTGCTGCAGGAACGGGTAGTTTGCCGTCGGCAGCATCGGCTTCGGCGTACCGATGGTTAGTGGGCGCAGGCGGGTGCCGCGGCCGCCGACGAGAATCACTGCATCCGTGCTGGCACCGTGGGTGGTGGCTGCTTCAGTCATAGTCTTCCTTATGTATGCGGACAGTTTTATTCTGTGATTTTCTGAGGGACAGTGTAGAGCGTATGGCGCGCAATCCAGTTCAACGGCACGCGCACCGAGCCTTAAGAACGTGCCGAGGCTGAGGCAATAAGCCCGCGGACTCGCAGGCCCAACCACAACGCGCCGCGCAGTGGGGCCTGCCACCATGCGGGGTGGCGGTCTGCCTGAAAGCGATAGGCGGAGTTGTGGTGGGCGCGCAGCATCGCTCCGGCGTGCGCTTGGGTGGAATGCCCCTTAGCGTGGCTGATGACGGCCTCTGGGCAAAAGATGTTTTGGTAGCCGGCGCGCGTGAAGCGATCTCCTAGATCTACGTCTTCGAGATACATGAAGTAGCGCTCATCAAATCCGCCAATGGCGTCGAAGGCATCCCAGCGCACAAGAAGGCAGGAACCGGATAACCATCCGGCTGGGCGCTGGGAGGTCATATCGGCTTCATCGCGGTAGGCGCGCGACCATGGATTGGACGGCCAGATCGAAGAAAAGAGTGCGTGCCCAATGCCGGTAGCCACGGTGGGCACGGCGCGGGCCGAGGGATAGTTGCTGCCATCCGGCTCCACGATGCGCGGGCCCACGGCCGCAGCATCCGGCCACTGGCGGGCGCACTCAATGAGTTGATCAATAGATCCCGGGGTAAAGGCAACATCGGGATTAGAGATAAGGAAAAATTCCTCGTCCACGCCACCGTGCTCGCGGGCGAAGCGGGCACCCGCATTCATGCCAGCGCCGTAGCCGATATTTCCGCCAGTATCGAGAAAGTCCACCCCGGCACGTTCGCGGGCGGCGGCCTCGGGCACGCCGTCGGTGGAGCCATTATCCGCAAGCACAACATTGGTGCCGCGAGCGCAGGCGCTCGGCAGGGAGTCCAAAAAACTACCGAGGTATTCACCGGGACTATAGGTCACGGTAATCACGGCCAGCGGGGATTGATTTGGTGTAGTCACAATGGCCCCGAGCTTAGTCACAGACGCTCCTCGCACTGGGCAGGGACACTGCCCGAACACGCGAAATCGGACACGGATCACTAATTTTTGGCTTTTCTGCCCTAAACTGTCTCCAGATCCCCACCAATCTAGAAAGCCTCCACTTGTGACTTCTGAGAACACTCGCCGGGCGCGCACCATCCAGCCGGCGCCCTCTGCCGCTAGTGCGGTAAAGCAAAAAGGTTCCACGGCCATCAAGGCGATCGTGGCACTCCTGTCTGCCTTGATCCTGGTGGTATCTGGCGTGGGTTATGCCACCGTAGGCCGGCTGGATAGTGGCATGTCTTCGGCCACTGACTTGTCCCTAGACGGCCAGGGCTTGTCCGGTAACTCGCTCGATGGCGCAGTAGATATCTTGCTGGTGGGCAAGGATTCGCGCACCGATGCCAAGGGCAATCCCCTCTCCGAGAAGGAACTGGCGGACCTGCACGCCGGCGTGGCCGATGGTGAGGAAAATACCGACACCATGATGCTCATCCGCGTTCCGGAGGACGGTTCCCGCGCCACCGCCGTATCCATTCCGCGCGATACCTATGTCAAGGATCCGGACTACGGCAATATGAAGATGAATGCCGTCTTCGCCTCCCACAAGAACGCCAAGGTGGAAGAGCTCGAGCAGGAAAATGCCGAGGCGGAGGCCAAGGGCAAAAAGAAGCCGCATTCGGATAAGGACATCGAAAAGCAGGGCGTCGAAGCCGGCCGCGAAGGATTGCTGGCCATGGTGCGCACCCTGACCGGCGTGTCTATTGATCACTACGCCGAGGTGGGCCTGTTGGGCTTTACTTTGCTCACTGACGCCGTCGATGGCGTAGATGTCTGCCTCAACGATGATGTTGATGATGACATGTCTGGCGCTAAGTTCAGCAAGGGCAAGCAGACCCTCGACGGCGCCAAGGCCCTAGCCTTCGTGCGCCAGCGCTATAACCTCCCGCGCGGCGACCTCGACCGCATCGTGCGCCAGCAGGCCTTCATGGCGTCCCTGGTCAATAAGATCCTGGACAACGACACCCTGGCTAATCCTTCCAAGCTGTCTAAGATTGCCAAGGCGGTAGAGCGCTCCGTAGTCATCGATGAGGGCTGGGACATCATGGGCTTTGTTACCCAGCTGGCCGGTCTGGCCGGCGGCAATGTCACCTTCACCACTATCCCGGTGACCTCCATCGACGGCCAGGGCGATTATGGCGAATCCATCGTCACCATCGATTCCGCCGAGGTCCACCGCTTCATGGATGACCTGGCCAAGACCCACGATGAAGCCACCGATGAGTCCAAGGCCGAAGATAAGGACAAGCAAGAAAAGGCGGACAAGGACAAGGACGTCGATCCGAATATCAATATTCACGTCCTCAACGCCGGCAATATTGATGGCTTGGCCTCCGGCATCGGCTCTTGGCTGGAAGGCAAGGGCTACACGGTGGAGCGTTCCGCCAATGCGCAGCCGGGCATCTACAGCGAGTCGCAGGTGGTCGCCGCCGATCCGACGAGCAAGGAAGCTAAGGCCCTGGCCAAGAAGCTGGGCGGGGTGCCGGTGGCAGAGAATACGCAGCTCGATGACGACACCCTCATCGTGGTTGCTACCGATGATTACCAGGGACCTTCCGATAAGGAAGCCAGCGACCAGCAGCCGGAGGAAGATAAGTCCAGCCAGCCGGTTGGCACCCCAGGCAACGACTTCGGTACCGCCAAGGTTTCCCCAGAGATCGATGCTGGTGGCGACGGCCCGCGCTGCGTGAACTAGCACTTCTCCCCTACGATGGGCGGGTATGGAACTACTCGCCCATCTTTTGCGTGCCGATGCCGCCTCCCCGCGGCTTACCGTATACAACGAGTCCACCGGCGCGCGCATGGATTTTTCCGCACAAACGCTCGACAATTGGGTGGCCAAGATCGCCAATATGCTGGAAGAAGAGCTCGACCTAGAGGCGGATTCCACCATCGCTATCGATCTTCCTTCCTCGTGGCAGGCGGCCGTTGTGGCCTTGGGCGCCCTTGCTTCTGGCCCTTCCTATAGCTTTAGCGAGTCTGCCGCGCTTGCCGACGTCGTCTTTACCTCCCCTTCCCGCTACGCGGCCGCCCACGAGCGCCAGCCCCAGGCCGACATCGTGCTCATTAGCGAGAACCCCTTTGGCCGCGGCGTGGTCGAGTCCGGCGGGGAGCTTCCCACCGGCGCCATCGATTTTGGCCCCACCGTGCGCTTCTACGGCGATCAGTACTTCGGAGAAACCCAACCACTGCCCCAGCTTGTCGATGCCCCCGCTACCGCCGAGCGCCTACTTTCTACCGGCTGGTCCGATAATGAGTCTTTCTCCCGCGCCGTGCTCGAGCCCCTAGCCGCTGGCGGTTCCGCGGTCATCGTTGCCGGCATGTGCCCGGCCGAGCGCTTAGAGGAAATCGCCGCCAATGAGAAGGCCACCGCACGCCTCTAATTGTTTCTGTATGCAGGCTAGACCCAGATATACTTAGCCCTCGTTATGTTTCTGGGAATCTCTGTGGACGCATGGTCCTCTATCTTCATCGGCGTCCTCATCCTCGCTGGCACCATTACTCAGGGCACCATCGGCTTTGGTTTAGGCACCATTGCCACGCCCATTATCGCGCTCATTCGACCTGAGCTCGTGCCCACGCTCATTCTGCTGCTGGCACTGTGCATTTCCAGCTATACGCTCGCGCGCACCTTCCGCGAGACATCCTGGCGCGTGGTGGGCATTTCCTCCCTCGCCCGCATTCCCGGTTCCCTGGTGGGCGCGTGGGCAATCGCCAGCCTCTCTCCCGATGGGCTGTCCATCTTCATCGGTTGCGCCGTACTCCTTGCTATGACGCTATCCAGCTTGGGCTGGAGCCCTCGCCCCACCACCGCCAATACGCTCATCGCCGGCGTAGCCTCCGGCATCCTGGGCACCTCGACCTCCATCGGCGGCCCGCCCATGGCGCTGATTATGAAGCGCTTCGACCCAAACCGCACCCGCGGCACCTTGGCGGGCACCTTTGTCCTCGGAACCTTAATTTCTCTTATAATTCTGGCGTTTAATGGGCAGATCACCAGCACTCAGGTGACCGCAGCGGCGGCCTACTTCCCCCTCGTTGTCGTGGGTCTCGTTGCCGCCAACTACCTCAACCGTTTTATAGATAGGCGCCTCCTCAACCGCATCGTCATCATCGTGGCCATCTGCGCGGCGCTCATGCTTATTGCCGAAGCCGCCCTTTTCTAGCCCTACCCGCTACCCCTCAGCGGAAGGCCCCGGCAGGTTCCAGTTGCGGAACACGTCAACCTCTGCAATGTAAACGCCTTTAACTTATGTCACGTAACATTCACGCTTAGGCATTTTATAACCTCTTTCCACCCGCCTAAATGCAGCGTACGGCGCATATTGTGACATGTCCACAACTTTTCAACAGGGTGCCAATACCTTTCTCGCAGCCACAGGAACACCCCCACCTAGGGGTGTTACAAATTTAAGTCGATCGGCCATTGTATATACATCTATCCATCAATAATTTTTCACACACTGCCAGCCATCTAGCGGGAATAAATCCCAATAAACAGGTTGGTCTATATAAAAAATACCCACCCTCCGCTCCAGTAAATATATAGACATCTAAGAGATGACTTAATTATGAGCCTGTTTTAGCGTTTTCTTAGCGCAACACTGTGAGTTGCTGGATTTCATTCATAAGTTCATTCATTTTCTACCTGCCCAGGAGAAGTTCTATATGTCGATTCGTCGTCGCATGACCGGCCTGACCGCCGGCCTCATCGTCGCCGGCACCGCTTTCGCGGCACCGCTGGCTGGCGCAGCTACCCAGACCGAGTCCTACCCGGAGACCCCGGCTCTGAACCCGGATCTGCCAATCATCCACACCACCCACGGTTCCGACCACAAGAAGGCGAACGTCCTGAACCCTCGCCCGGTATGCAACCCGTGGGAGGACCACCGCACCGTGGTCTACAAGGTCTCCGATCGCTTCCTGCCGGCCGGCACCATCTCCACCACCAACCAGACCAAGAAGGACATCCCGCTGCAGCAGGATCTGTCCAAGTCTCAGTCCATCTCCCTTTCCGTCAACGGTGACCGCACCGAGACCACGTCCATGAACCTGGGCGGCAAGGGCTCCGGCAAGAAGGGTGAGGGCTCCTTCGGCATCTCCCACGAGATCGCCACCAAGATCGGCGCTAGCGCTTCCTACTCCCTGTCCTGGGAAGCTGGCCAGTCCATCGGACCATACGACGTTCCGCCAAACCACACCGGTGAAGCTACCTACGGCTTCCGCGTGCTGAACATGACCGGCACCCAGCAGTACTGCAAGCCTAACGGCACCTGGTCCACCCCGACCGCATGGAATGCAATGCAGCCGGTAAAGAACGAGGTTCGCGTCAAGCTGTACGACAAGCTGTCCGACTCCTACGCTCCTAACAAGGACGCTCAGAACACCACCGACGTCAATGACCCGAAGGTTGTTGAAGAGGACAAGAACCTCGAGGCTGACGCAGAGGTAATCAAGGACTCCGAGGGCAACGCCAAGGAAGCAACCGAGAAGGTCTCTGAGGCAGAGGGCAAGAACGAAGAGGCTGCCGACAAGAAGAAGCAGGAAGAGGTCGATGCCAAGGAGGACAAGAAGGACTCCAAGCACAAGCTCGACCTCGAGCCTTACCTGACCGTGTCCGGCGCTAAGCACGCTGGCTTCGCAGGCACCGTTGCTCTGCGCGCTAAGAACGTTGGCTCCGAGCGTTACTACGGCGAGTTCCCAGCTACCCAGTTCCGCGTTGACGTGAAGACCGTTAAGGGCCCGAAGGGCGTTGACCGCCTCATCACCCCGCGTTCCTCCAACGGCGCTCACATCCGTGACTTGGGCTTCAATGAGAAGACCTCCACCCGCTCCTTCGAGGTAACCCTGGCTAACCCGATTAACGCTGGCGAAGAAGCTCGCATCGCTAACCTGGACTTCGGCGACGGCAAGACCAAGGAAGGCCGCCTCATCAACAACATCGAGGTAACCCAGACCTCCCGCATCAAGGGTGATGACTCCAAGCACAACGACCAGAACGTTGACTCCCGCGAGCACACCATGAAGGACACCGGCAAGAAGGCTGAGGGCCTGTTCTAAGAACACCCTACTTCTGCCCTAGGGACACAGTTTCCTAGCCAGTCACTTCCAGAAGGCCGCTGCACCATCAAATGGTGCGGCGGCCTTCCTTCATGTCCCCCTCCCCATACATGTCATCACTCCGCTCCAGATGCCCCCACCGAGGCCCTGGACGAGCACCCAGAAATTGCAGAGCTCTTCGCTCCTCTTTCGCAGCTGCTTACCGACGAAAAGATGCAGGAACTCAACGTCCGCGTCGACGTCGATGGCGAGGACTGCACCACCATAGCGCTGGATTTCTTGAAGGAAGAAGACCTGATCGCGGACTAGCTGCGGCACCTTAACAAGATTCTCAAAGACCGCTGCACCACCCTCGGTGCGGCGGTCTTTAACATTTATTTAACGTAGATCACAAATTTGCTTTCGTTCGCTAACACCTTCAGATAGATTGTTTATGTTAGCTCATTCACAAGTACTGAAGGATGAATTCTATGTCTCACACTACTGCGAATGCGCCCGCTTCACCGGCCAGTTCACCCACTACCGGCGGCGCAGACACCCCCAACAACAGCCAGGTGACCGCCAATAAGGCCGTCAATAGCCAATGGACAATCACGCTCTTCGGCACTGCCGTGGGCGCAGGTATCCTCTTCTTGCCGATTTCTGCCGGCAGCTTCGGCTTCATCCCGCTACTGGTAGCCACTCTGCTCATCTTCCCGATGACCTACTTAGCCCACCGTGCCTTCTCCTGGATCATTAGCTACTCGCCGCTGCATGGCGAGGACGTCCTCGCGGTACTCACCCACTTCTTCGGCCGCGGCAACGGCATCATCCTCGCCATCATCTACTGGTTCACTATCTTCCCGGTGGTGCTCATTTACGGCGTATCGATTACTAATACAGTCGATAGTTTCATCGTCAACCAACTAGGCGGACCGGAAATTTCCCGCTACATCTTGGCACCGCTATGCGTGGGACTTATGACGCTGGCACTTGCCTTTGGCAATGCCATCATGCTGAAGATTGCCCAGTTCGTGGTTTACCCGCTCATCGTGGCGCTCGCAGCAGTATCGCTCTACCTCATCCCGCAATGGGACTTGGGTTCCTTCATGGAAGCCGGCGATCACAGCGCCGGCGGTGTGCTCAAGGCCATCATCCTTATCCTTCCCGTCTTGGTCTTCTCCTTTTCCTTTGTTGCCGCCATCTCCCAATTCTCCCTGGGCATGGAAAAGGAATACGGCGCGGACCACCACGCGCAGTCCGATAAGGTCATCCGCAACTCCGCCATCCTGCTGACCCTTTTCACCATGTTCTTCGTCTGGTCCTGCGCCCTGGCCATGGGCGCGGACGGCATGCAGGAGGCTAATGACAAGAACCTTCCGGTACTCTCCTACTTCGCCAATGAAACCGGCACCCCGTTTATGGCCTACATGGCGCCCATTGTTGTAATCTTCGCGGTGGCCTCCTCTTACTTTGGCCACGCCCTTGGCACCATCGAGGGGACCCAGTACCTCTTCAACCTGGCTGCACCGAAGGCCACAAAGAAGATGTCTACGCGCACGCTTGACCTGTGGACCTACCTCTTCATCTTCATCACCACGTCTCTAGTAGGAATTTTCAACCCCTCCATCCTGGATATGATTTCTGTCGTAGGCGGCGTCTTCTTCGCCTTCATGACCTACCTGCTGCCTATTTGGGTCATCTACCGCGTGGAGGCACTAGCCCGCTTCCGCGGTAAAAAGACCAACTACTTTGTGGCAGTCATGGGCTTAATCGTGCTCTTTGCCACCATCTGGGGAATGTTCCAATAATCGCACAAAAACGTGGCTCGACAAGGACTTTTCCTGTCTGGCAAGGTGGGAGACATCATGTCAGAACAGGAAAAAGATCCCGACCTAGAAATCAAGCTCGGGCAGAACAACGAAATCAAAATTAAAAACAAGTACGAGACGTTTTCCATTGCCAATGACATCGCCATCTCCGTGGTCTTCATCCTTGGCTCGGTGCTGACGCTGGCCGGCATGTCAATGGTCGCCACCGTCTTCTATCTTCTCGGCAGCCTAGGCATGGCAGCCCGCCCGGCCATCCGCCTGAAGCGCCGCACGCACCTGCAGCGCATTGGGGCAGATGCCAATACCGCCGAAAGTTACGACTACTAGGCGCAATGGGCAGACGGGGCTAACAGTAAACTTTCAGCAACTGGCAGCGACCTATCAGGCGCAATCCATTGCAGTAGCAGCCCCGTACCCCATACTTAAATCATGCGTTTGAGAGAGCGCATACGAGAGAGATAGAGAGAACCCCTCAGTTTCCAGAGGGCGGCTAAAGCCGATACATGGAAACACCTTGTAGAGAGAGACGCCTGCGGCCCTCGGTTCCTTTTAGGTTCCGAGGGCCGCAGGCGTTTTACACGGCTCCAAGGTACTACTCGTGCAATTTATTCTTCTTCGACGCGAAGAGAACCGCGATGCCGGTCACCAGCGCCGCGGCCACCAAGTAGAAGGCGGGGGCAAGCTGCAGACCAGTGACGTCAATAAGCCAAGTGGCAATCATCGGTGCGGTACCACCGAATACAGCGTTGGCCGTATTAAACGTCAATGCGAAGCCGGACAGGCGCACGTGCGTGGGGAATTGTTCGGAAAGGAAGGAGGGCAGGACGCCGTCGTTAAGCGCCAGTACGCCACCCAGGCAGACCTGAATGATAATGACGAGGAAGAGTCCGGCGCCATCGAGAAGCATGAAAGCCGGAATGATGGTCACGCCCATGAACGCGGCCGCGCACAGCATCGTCGTGCGGCGACCAAGACGATCCGAAAGCATGCCGGTGAGCAAGGCAAAGCCCACATAGAATGCGGACGCCACCGAGGATGCGATAAACGCCGGCGTCGCGGCCATGCCCAACTCCTCCGACAGGTAAGTGGGCAGGTAGGTCAAAATGACGTAGAAGCCAATGGCGTTGAGCACCGCTCCCGCAAAGGCAATGGCCAGGGCCTTGGGGTACTTCAGAACCTCGCGCAGCGGGGACTCCTCCGGCTCATCCTGGTCCTCAAAGTGGGAGGACTCTTCCGTGTTGCGGCGAATCCACAGGCCGTACAGACCCAAAGGCAGCGCAATCAGGAATGGCACACGCCAACCCCAGGAATCCAGGGCGGCATCATCAAGGACTCCAGTCAGCAGCGCCGCAATGAGCGAGCCCAAGAGCAAGCCCGAGGCCGTCGCGGACGGCACCACCGCCGAATAGATGCCACGCTTGCCGGCCGGGGCAATCTCAGCCAGGTGCGTGGCCGCGCCCGCATACTCGCCGGCTGCGGAAAAGCCCTGCACCATGCGGCACAGCAACAGCAAGATAGAGGCGGCAAAGCCAATGGTGGCATAGCCCGGCAGGAATCCGATGCACGCGGTTGCCACCGACATCATCACAATAGACACCGTCAGCGTGTGGATGCGCCCGTATTTATCACCAAAGTGACCCCACACAATGCCGCCCAACGGCCGTACCAGGAACGACAGCGCGAAGAGCGCAAACGTCATAATCAGCGCGCGGCGGCCTTCCATCTCCGGAAAGAACACCCGGGAGATAATCGCCGACATATAGATATAGGCCGCATAGTCGAACCACTCGATGAAGGTGCCAATAAACGCCGCCTTAATGGCCGAGCGATGCTGGCGCCTGGTTTCTTCCGTATCCTCTACCTGCGCCGGCACAACGTCCTTGGCTGGGGGTTGGGCTGTGAGAGGAGACATGCTCCTCACCTCAATTCTGTAGCTCTACAAGCAGGTGAAACGGCGCAGCCTGACTGCGCGCATATCTTCCACCCTACAGAAACAAACTATGTTCTACGTCACTTTGACGCGCCAATGTTGCACACGTCCACCCCTGCCCCGCTTTCCGACGCCCTCCCCACCCCATTCCCAGCCACTAACAGCAACCCAACAGCCAGACCCCATGGGCGCTACAGCCTAGTGCCCCATACTGAAATCGTGCGTTTGAGAGAGCGCATATGAGAGAGATAGAGAGAACCCCTGCAGTTTCCACAGGGCGGCAGATGCCGATACATGGAAACGACATGAGAGACGCCTGTGGCCTCCAGCTCCGAAAGGAACTGGGGGCCACAGGCGTTTCCCTAGCTAAAGTCGGGTTAAGTAGCAAAAAGTGTGTCTGAGTTACAGCGATCTTGCTGCTCAGGCTGGGTAAATCGGGCGGATATAAGGTCTTGGTGCTTATATCCGCCCGTTTCGTGTTCAATCCATCGGAATGGCACCCCCATGTGCTAGTCGGGGGTTGGTGTGCTTTCCGGGTGAGTAAAAACAGACCACGATGCCCGGTATGTGCTGGGCAAATGAAGAAAAACGGATCCACATCCAAAGGTACAACCAGGTGGCGGTGCAAAGATCCGAACTGCGGTAGCTCCACAACACGAACCCGCACCGATCGCACGCAGGCCCGCAACTTTAAAGCCTTCGTCTCCTATGCCACCTCCACAGCAACGTTGTCTGAACTCGCCGGGCAACAAAGGGTGAGTCGCTGGACGCTTGATCGCCGATTCGAACCGTTTTGGCTCATCGACATCCCCAACGACGGTGCCCCGCAGCGCGTCTACGATCAGATCTTCATCGACGGAACCTACACCGCGGCTGGCTGCCTGCTTGTGGCAGCCAGCCGCGACCACGTCATTGCATGGCACTGGACCAAACACGAAACCGCCCACGCATACACGCAGCTACTTCGCAAAATCGCCGAGCCGCTCTGCGTCGTCCTCGACGGCGGACAAGGCGCACTCACCGCGATTAAAGCCTGCTGGCCAAACGCAATGATTCAGCGTTGCCTCGTCCATGCGCAACGCGTCATCCGCCGCTACACCACCTCACGGCCGCGCACCGACGCCGGCAAAGCCATCTACGCACTGGCGTTGAAACTAACCATGTCACCACGCTCGACCAGGCACGGGAGTGGACGCTGCGTCTGCACGACTTCGGTCAGGTATTCAAAACATTCCTCAACGAGAAAACACCCGTGCCAAAAGAGCGCCAAACACTCAATAACCAGTGGGAATGGACTCACCTGCGGGTACGCAAAGCCTACAACTCACTGCTGCACCTATCGCGCAACAATTGGCTGTTTACCTACCTGCAGCCACCACCGAATGCGCTTGATCCTCAACGCTGGGCTTCAACGACAAACAGTCTTGAAGGCGGCATCAACGCCCAGCTCAAACGCATCGCCGATGCACACCGAGGCAGGTCTGGGGAACGCCAACGAAAAATGCTCGAGTGGTACCTCCACACCAAAAAGCAACTGCCTGACGATCCGCTAAAAATCGCCAGGCAGTGCAATTTTGGCCAAGATCAACTCGCCAAAGTCAACGATCTTGCCGAAGAAGACCACAACAAAGCCAACCAGGAAACAGGCCGACCAGCCTTCTACGACAACGCTATCCCAACCGAGTACGAACACTCGATAGGAATCAGAAAAGGCCCCATGAAGTAACTAACCGTGTACCCGCCCGCGACACGCCGAGCGGACACACATTCTGCTACTTAACCCCTAAAGTCTAGGCATCATGCGGAAGAAGGCCGTTGCGGAAGCTTTTTATCAAAATCGATGAGGCGGCCCAAGGCCCAATCCTTATCAGTAAGCAAGCGAGAAAACACCAAACCGGCACCAATAGATCCAACTACCATCATTCCAGTTGCTACATTGGCCAAAGCTTGATCCATCTGGCCATCGTTCAAATAAAACACCGCCCGGAACATTGTCACCCCTGGGATCATAATCACCGCGGCCGGAACGGTGGTTGTAATACGAGGAAGACGCGCCCTTTTAGAAGCTACTGCCCCCAGCAACCCGATGATTAATCCACCCACAAAGGCTGCAAAGAAAATGGTTGTTCCCGCGTGAATTAGAATCAAACGAAGCTCATTTGCCACGGTTCCAACGCACGCCGCTACTAAGACCATGCGGCGAGAAGAGTTAAAAAGAAAAGCAAACCCAGCAATGCCCAGAAAACTTGCCAGCGGCGCCAACAAAAACCATTGCATATCCTGCGCAGGTGCAGGTGGGTCAGGACTAAGGTTTGTCAGCCAGCTAACCATAGAGACCGTGAAAGCGGCCGTAAATATAACGGTGAAAGCATACCCCAGCCTGACAATCCCCGCATCAAGATCAAAGCGGGCTATGTCGATCAAAGCAGAGAAAAGTGGAAACCCGGGAATCAGGAATAAAACGGCCGCCACAAAACCCGAGGACAGTTCACTCGGTTCCACTGAGCCTATAGCCCCGAAAAATTCCGTCAACAAGAAGAAAACTATGCTTGCCGTCGCACCACCAGCAATCACTCCTCCAATTTGATGAACGTGACGGTGGAGAACTGTATAACGAACAAACTGGCCTGCAAACGCCGCCAAAGCAACCAACCCCACTGCTTCCAGCGGGAAAAAATTAAGATACGCAAACGCCGCACATGCGATCGCGGCAGCGAAAGAAAGAGTTAGACCGCCCCAGCGCTTTTTGACATTATGCTCAATAGTATCCAGCATCGCCGCTAATTCCTGAGCGGTGATCCCTGCGTAGAGGCGATTGTGGGTCAAATCTTCCAAGGCTTCAATCCGAGAGGCATCAACTGCAGGCGAATGTTGCCGAGCAATGACCGTCCGGAAGTATTCGCCGCGGTGAAACGTACAGGTAATCTGCGTCAGACCCACTGTGGCATCTAGATGGTCAAACCCCAGAGCTCGTGCACTCCGTTTCATCCCTCTAAGTACGCGATAACCAGAGGTGCCGGCACCCATTAGGAGCATTCCCACCCGCAATACAACGTCCGCCTCGACACCCATTTGCCGATGCATCTCCGGATCAAATTGTTGTGCCATCTCTCCTCCTCTGACACTGCTCTTGGCGCACAATTAAAGACTTGTCGACCCCAACCCGATAGCGCGCTTGTAGTTTCCCTAGAATCTTACGCAAAAGAAGCCTCTTGTGAATCAGGCTCATCGAGCCAAGAGCCTCCACCTTGATACCCGTAACCTGATTGAGCTATTTTTTATCCTCCACCAAATGACTGCCACTATATTCACAGGCAAATGACAGACCCATGGCAGCCTAGCGCGTTATCTTGAATTTGTGTGTTCGAGAGAACGCAAGAGAGATAGAGAGA
Organism: Corynebacterium sp. MSK150; assembly: GCF_030229215.1. Lineage (NCBI taxonomy): Bacteria > Bacillati > Actinomycetota > Actinomycetes > Mycobacteriales > Corynebacteriaceae > Corynebacterium > Corynebacterium sp. MSK150. Next base: position 10,198 of record NZ_JASPHM010000012.1, on the reverse strand, counting down.
ACCAGTTCCAGCGCCCTGTGGCCCCAAGCGAGGCCCGGGCGTTGGAGCTGTTTTAGGGGTCTGCAGGTTGGGGTGTGGGGGGGAAGGAGAAGGCGTCGGAAAGCGGTGCATGGCTCAAATTCTCGGTTATAGATCCTACGGGCTACTCCCCCGCTACCTCGTACAGCGCGCATGCCAAAAGGAATGGCCGCACCCCCTATTGGAGCCGTGCGGCCGAATGCTGCGCTTCGGCTAGCTGTTTCCTAGGTAGCTCATCGCAGCGGCGATAAGGGCTTCGGTGCCGGTGCGCAGGGTGGGCTGTAGCAGCGGGGCGAAGTGCGGGCTGTGATTGGGGACGTCCTTTCCTTCATCGCGGCCGGAAAATACCCAGAAGCAGTAGGGAACACCGAAGGCGCGGGCAATGGTGGAAAAATCTTCCGAGGCGGTGAGGGGCTCAGCGTCGAGGACGCGGTCGGGACCGAAGTAGGACACAAAGGCTTCCTTAAGGCGCTCCGTGGTGCCCTCATCATTGCTGGTAAGCGGGTAGGAATCGTGGTAGGTGAACTCGGCGGGCTGCGGACTGCCGGCAGCTTGACACTCTGCATTGACGATGCGCTCGATGGCGCCGGTGATTTTATCGCGCACCTGCTCGCTATAGGCGCGCACATTGATCTTCAGGTTGGCCTCGAAGGGGATGATATTGGCCTTCGAGCCGGCGTTGATGGCGCCCACGGTCAGCACGCCGAATTCGGAGGGGTTGAGTTCGCGGGAGATGACCGTCTGCAAGCGCATGACAATGGAGCTGGCCAGTACCACGGGGTCAACGCTGAGGTGCGGCATGGAGCCATGCGAGCCTTGGCCATAAACCTTGACGTCCATACTTACCGCGGTGGACATGAATGGGCCGGAGGCCAGCGCCACGGTGCCGGCGGGAAAGTTGCTGGCAAAGACGTGCTGGCCAAGTACTACGTCCGGCGTGGCAACCTTGTCCACAAGTCCGTCATCCACCATGGATTGGGCACCGGCGGCAATCTCCTCGCCCGGCTGGAAAATGAGCTGTAGGGTGCCGGACCACTGGTCAGTGGCCTGCGCCATGAGCGCGCCCATGCCCAGCAGGCTGGCCACGTGGGAATCGTGGCCGCAGGCGTGCATAACGGGGACCGTGTTTCCTTCCTGGTCAACGGCGGTATCGGTGGAGGCGTAATCTAGGCCGGTGTCTTCCTCAACCGGTAGGCCATCGAAGTCCGCGCGCAGCATGACGGTAGGTCCGGCACCGTTTTCCAAGACACCGACCACGCCGCCGCCTACTTCAATGTGATGGAAGCCGAGATCGGCAAGTTTGTCCTTGATGATGCCCAGCGTGCGCTCCTCCTGCATGGATAGCTCCGGGTGCTGGTGCAGATCCTTATACAGCGGCTCTTGCCACGCTTTGACGGAGTCATAGTTACTGCAAACGGTACGGACAGACATGCTTCCTCCTAGTGGGCTCGCGGTGGATTGTGGGGGCCAGTGTAGTGGGGTGGGAGGAAGGTGGGCGTCGACAAGCGGGGCATCTTTGTAATACCGGACATAGTTGGGCGGTGGAGCGAACAGCGCCATAGGGGGTTGCGCTGCGGCTTTATAGAATATTCGATGACGTGTCTACCTTTAACTCATCGGCTTCTTATTATTCATCAGAAGTTTGTTTTCTGTGTAGCTGGGTGTCACCTGCCCGCCCTAGATTGACCGAGTGACTTTTCAGGAAGACTCTCTCGGTGCCGGTGGCGCCGGCACTACAACCGCATCTCCCGCACGCACGGAAAGCCCCGGTGATTCAGCGGCGCTCGTCCGCAAGGCCGCTCGCAACCGACACAAAGAATGGCTGCTGGCTGCAGCACTGCTTGCTCCCAACCTGATCCTGCTGGCCGTTTTTACCTACCGGCCGTTGCTGGACAATATCCGCCTCTCCTTTTTCAATTGGAATATCTCCAGCCCCACCTCCACCTTCGTGGGCTTGGATAACTATGTGGAGTGGTTTAGCCGCGATGACACGAAGACCATCGTGCTTAACACCCTGGTCTTTACCTTCTTCGCAGTGATTGGCTCCATGGTCATCGGCCTAGCGCTGGCCTTGCTGCTGAACCAAAACATTAAGGGCCGCAACTTTGCGCGCTCGGTGGTCTTTGCTCCCTATGCCATCTCCGGCGCGGCCATTGGCATTGCCTTCCAATTCGTCTTCGACCCAAACTTTGGCCTCATCCAGGAAATCCTGGACTGGTTCGGCGTGGACTCCCCCAACTTCTACGCTGTACCCGGCTGGGCCATGTTCATGGTGACCTTCACCTTTGTGTGGAAAAACCTGGGTTATACCTTCGTCATCTACTTGGCGGCGCTGCAGGGCCTGGATAAGGAATTGGATGAAGCTGCCGCTATCGACGGCACCGGACGCTGGCGCAAATTCTGGCGCGTGACCATGCCGCAGCTGCGCAATACCACCTTCTTCCTGTCCATTACGGTGCTGCTTAATTCCGTGCAGGTCTTCGACATCATCAACGTCATGACCCGTGGCGGCCCGCAGGGCAATGGCACGCAAACGCTGGTCTTCCAGATCTACAACGAGACCTTCGTCAACTTCCGCGCCGGCTACGGTGCGACTGCCGCCACCATCTTGTTCCTCATCCTGCTCATCATCACCCTGATCCAGGTCCGCATCATGGATAAGCGAGGTTAACCCGACATGGCTACTTCTACCCTTCACATGGTCACGGATGAATCCCCCGCTACCCGCCGCGCCAAGCTCATCGGCGGCTACCTGGGCATCCTGGCGGTCTTGCTGCTCATTGGCCTGCCGCTGTTTTGGATCCTGATGACCTCGTTTAAGGCCAAGGGCGATATCTATACCGACCCGGTCAATTGGCTTCCGCCGGTGTGGGAAACCGAAAACTACTCCGATGCCACCACCCGCGTGCCTTTCTGGACCTACCTGCGCAACTCGGTGCTCATTACTGCAGTGCTGTCCATCATCAAGATTGTGCTGGGAGTCATCTCCGCCTATGCGCTGGCCATCCTGCGCTTCCCAGGCCGCCACCTGGTATTCCTGCTGGTCATTTCCTCGCTCATGGTGCCGAGCGAAATCACCGTCATTTCCAACTACGCCCTGGTCAATTCCTTGGGCTGGCGCAATACTTTCGTGGGCATCATCGTGCCGCTAGCCGGCGTGGCCTTCGGTACCTTCTTGATGCGCAACCACTTTTTGTCCCTGCCCTATGAGCTGGTGGAAGCCGCCCGCATGGACGGTGCCGGCCCCATCCGCCTGCTGACCAAAGTGCTGCTACCGGTTTCGTGGCCCACGCTGACTGCTTTCTCCGTCATCACCATGGTCAATGAATGGAATACCTACCTGTGGCCCTTCCTCATGGCGGATACGGAGGACGTCGCCCCGCTGCAGGTGGGCCTGACCATGCTGCAAAACAACGATGGCGTGACCAACTGGGGTCCGGTAATGGCCGCCACAATCCTCACCATCATCCCAATGGTCATCATCTTCCTGGCCTTGCAAAAGTACATGATTCAAGGCCTTACCACTGGCGCCGTGAAGGGTTAGAAGGCTTCTTCCCCACCCACGCTCGCCGTTTCTAATTGCTTTATTTTCCACCCCTTAACCACGCTTTTAAGGAGAACTACATGCTACGCCGCAAATTCCTCGCTCTGGCCTCCACGGCCGCTTCTGCTACCGCACTCGCCGCTTGTGCCGGCACCTCGTCCACCCATCCGCAGGGTGGCAACGACAAGGGCGGCGACGGTGAAGTCACCGAACTGACCTGGTGGTCCAACCACCCGGGCACCTCCAAGGACATTGAGAAGGAGATCATCTCCCGCTTTGAAAAGGAGAACCCGGACATCAAGGTCAACCTCGTTGATGCCGGCAAGAACTACGAAGAAGCAGCACAGAAGTTCAACGCCGCACTCACCGGCCAGGACCTGCCGGACATCGTGGTGCTTTCTGACGTCTGGTGGTACAACTTTGCTATCAATGGCCAGATTGCCAACGTGGATGACCTTGCTAAGGAAGCAGGCATCGACCTGTCTACCTACGTGCAACCGCTCTACGAGGACTACAACTACGATGGCGGCCACTTTGCCCTCCCCTTCGCCCGCTCCACGCCGCTGTTCTACTACAACAAGGACGCTTGGAAGAAGGCCGGCCTGCCGGACCGCGGCCCGAAGTCCTGGGACGAGATGGATGAGTGGTCCAAGAAGCTGGCCGAGGCGGACTCCAAGATGAAGCCGTTCGGCTGGGGCGATGCCGTGGACTACCTGGGCTGGATCTTCCAAGGCCCGCTGTGGTCCAAGGGCGGCGCTTACTCCGATGAGTGGGACTTGAAGTTCACCGATGACAAGACCATCAAGGCCGTCGAGTGGCTCAAGGACATCACCGATGAGAAGAAGGGCTACTCCTACGTGGGCAATGACATGGCCATGGAGTTCGGCACCGGCCGCGCCGCCGCCACCGTCTTGTCCACCGGTGACCTGGCGGGTCTGACCGATACCGCCAAGTTCGAGCTCGGCACCGCCTTCTTGCCTAATCCGACTGGCGACGGCGCCTGCCCCACCGGTGGTGCCGGCCTGGCCATCCCGGCTGGCATTAGCAAGAACCGCCAGCTGGCTGCTATCAAGCTCATTGACTTCATCACCAATGAGGAAAACACCTGCTACTGGTCCCAGAACGTGGGCTACATGCCGGTGCGCTCCACCGCGGTGGACAACGAGGACCAGAAGAAGTTCATGAAGGAGAACCCGAACTTCGAAACCGCCATCAAGCAGCTGCCTGAGACCCGCCCGCAGGATAACGCCCGCGTCTTCCTGCCCGGCGCGGACCAAGAAATCGGCGGCGCCTTTGAAAAGATCGTCACCAACCGCGATGACGTGACCAAGGTCCTGACCGATCTGCAGAAGACCCTGCAGTCCATCTACGACAATCAGGTCAAGACCGTCATCAATAAGTAGGCTCTCGCAGCCGCCTCTCCCCCACTAGTTTCTGAAAGGTAACCATGGCTACAGTCACCTTCGATGGCGCAAGCCGCATCTACTCTAAGGACGCGGAACGCCCCGCCGTTGACCGCCTTAACCTGAATATTGCCGATGGCGAATTCTTAGTTCTCGTCGGTCCATCCGGCTGCGGCAAGTCCACCAGCCTGCGCATGCTGGCAGGTCTCGAGCCCACCGACCGCGGCTCCATCCGCATCGGCGGCAAGGACGTCACCGGGGTCAGCCCATCGGACCGCGACGTGGCCATGGTCTTTCAGAACTATGCCCTCTACCCCAATATGTCCGTGGCGCAGAATATGTCTTTCGCGCTGGAAAACCGCAAGGTCCCGAAGAACGAGATTAAATCCCGCGTGCACGAGGCCGCGGAAATCCTGCAGATGGAAGACCTTCTGGACCGCAAGCCAGCAAATCTCTCCGGCGGCCAGCGCCAGCGCGTGGCCATGGGCCGCGCCATCGTTCGCGAACCGGCCGTATTCTGCATGGACGAGCCGCTGTCCAACCTGGATGCCAAGTTGCGCGTTTCCACCCGCGCGCAGATCTCTAACCTGCAGCGCCGCCTTGGTACCACCACCGTATATGTCACCCACGATCAGACCGAGGCGATGACCATGGGTGACCGCGTCGCCGTTCTCAATGCCGGCGTCTTGCAGCAGGTGGATACCACCCGCACCATTTATGACCGCCCGCAGAATGTCTTCGTTGCCGGTTTCATTGGCTCCCCGGCGATGAATATCTACGACCTCACCCATAACTCCTCTGAGCTCACCATCGGCTCTACCCGCATCAATCTGGCAAACTACAACTTTGAGGGCGTGGAGACCGTCACGGTGGGCATCCGCCCGGAAGACTGGCAGCTAAGCGATACCGGCAACGGCGGGGCAAAGTTCACCGTCGCGCACGTCGAAGAGCTGGGCAACCAGACCTATGTCTATGGCGAGCTTAACGACGCCACCGGCAACAGCTCCGCCGACGGCGTCCTCAAATCCTCGACCCGGATGGGTGGCCAGACCGGCATCCTGGTTGATGCCCGCGGCCGCTATGCGGTGGGCGATACTTTCTACGTTTCCCCCGACCCGGACCGCGTGCATTTGTTTAGCACCACCACTGGGGAGCGATTGAACTAGAAGGCGGTAAAGAGGTAGTAAGTTCCCCATTTTCTTATTTTTCCCTTTGTAGACAATAAGACACTGATATATGCCCGCACACATAAGACACCCACACAATGCCGTTTACCACGGATATTGCTGGGAATATCGCACTCTGCGAACCTTAAAACCAACCGAAAGGTAACTCACTGCCTATGCCTTCTTTCAAGAAGCTTTCTGCCGCCACCCTGGCCGCTTCCGCCATCCTCGGCACCGTCGCCGCACCGGCCGCTAGTGCTAAGAGCGACCCAGTTCGCTCCCTCATCTCCCCGGGCACCTGCAAGACCATCACCAAGCTGGCTAACGATGGCAAGCCGGTCCCGGATCCTTCTATCCTCCACGATGAGGACTCCGTAAAGCCCTACTTCCAGGACGGCGTGCTGGAGTACAAGGTGGTCGGCGATTTCCCGTACCGCAAGCAGCTGGATGCCGCGGTAGCCGAGTGGAACAAGGCCCTCAAGGGCAAGGCTTCCCTGAAGGAAGTAAAGCCTTCCGAGGCTGACGATGACACCGTCGCCATCATCTACAAGCCGGACCCGAACGGCTACGTCCAGGGCGCCGCCTACCCGGACCACAAGATGGTCTTCATCAAGATTCCTAATGCCCAGTACCCAGAGGCAGTCCAGGGCACCATCGCCCACGAGCTGGGCCACATGATGGGCGCGGGCCACTCCTGCGCCGGCGCGCTCATGGCCGGCGCCAACCAGAACCCCATCTCTTACCACGTGACCCCGCTGGATGCGGCGGCTGTCATCCAAGGCCAGTTCGACTAAACGGCCTGCACCTCCCCTAGGTTCCTGCACCGGCGCCTAGGGGACTTTTATATGCCCAGCCCCATCGGGGGTGTTGGCTGGGTCGCATTTGGAGGAAGGGGGACGTCGGCAAGCGGGGCGGCTGCTAACGTTGCCGTTATTCAAAGGTTTGCATAAGAAAAGGAGCCCGCTTTATGGATACGTGGGAACCCACCCTGTCGACCGGCCCGCTGCTAGGCATTGCGGTGGCCGCCATTGCCGTGATTTTGGTGCTGGTCATCTATTTCAAGCTCCACGCTTTTCTCACCCTGCTGGTGGTCTCGGCGCTCACGGCGCTGGCCGCGGGCATTCCACTCGAGGGCATTGTGCCCACCATGACCGAAAGCTTTAGTTCCACTCTGGGCTCGGTGGCGTTGCTGGTGGGACTGGGCGCCATGATCGGCCGGTTGGTGGAAGCCTCCGGTGGCGCTAAGTCGCTTGCCGACGCCATGGTCCGTCACTTCGGCGAATCCAAAGCACCCCTTGCCCTCGGCCTGGCTTCGCTGATAATGGGCTTTCCCATCTTCTTCGACGCCGGCCTGATTGTGATGCTGCCGGTTATCTTCGCCGTTGCTCGCCGTTTGGACGGCCCCGTCCTTGCCTTTGGTCTGCCGGCCGCCGGTGCGTTTTCTGTCATGCACGTGTACCTGCCGCCGCACCCAGGCCCTGTGGCGGCGAGCGAGTTCTACGGCGCTGACCTCGGCCTCGTCCTCCTCGTTGGTCTGCTGCTTGCGCTGCCTACCTGGTATATTTCCGGCTACCGCTTCGGCCTGCTATCCGGCAAGAAATTCCCCCTCAAGGTTACTGATGCCATCGCCGGCCCGGTGCTTTCTGAGGAAGAACAGCCGCTTAAGCCGGCCTCTGCCCCAACGGTGATTTCCCTCCTGCTCATCCCGATGGTGCTCATCTTCTTCAACACCGGCCTCAACGCATTGGCCTCCTATGGCACCATCGATGCCAACGCCGCGTGGGTACGGTTCTTTGTCATGCTCGGCCAGACCCCTATCGCTCTACTTATTACGGTGCTGGTCGCGCTCGTGGTCCTGGGACCGCGCCGCGGCGTGGACAAGACCGCGCTGGAAAAGCTCATCGATTCCTCGCTTGGCCCCATCTGTTCCGTCGTGCTCATCACCGGTGCCGGCGGCATGTTCGGTGGCGTTCTGCGTACCTCCGGCATTGGCGACGCCCTGGCCGATTCGCTTTCCGGCCTTGGCATCCCCGTCATCCTTGCCTGTTATCTCATCGCCGTGGCGCTGCGCCTGGCACAGGGTTCGGCCACCGTGGCACTAACCACGGCCGCCGCGCTCATGGTTCCCGCCGTGGAAGCCGGCGGATTCAATGAGCTGCAGCTCGCCCTTATCGTCGTGGCCACCGCCGCCGGTTCCGTTTTCGGCTCGCATGTCAACGACTCCGGCTTCTGGCTCGTCGGCCGCCTGATGGGCATGGATACGGTCACCACCCTGAAGACCTGGACTGTCAACCAAATTCTGATTTCCGTCATCGGCTTTGCCCTGGTCTTGGTGCTCTACGCAGTAGCAGCGCTCTTTTAGGCCCCAGCCTTAATCCAAGCAGCAGCTTCTTGAGCAATCTCCTCGACTGGCCGCGTCACATCAAAGACGCGGCCAGTTTCGTCTTCTTCCAGCGGCTCCAAGGTATCGAACTGCGACTGCAAGAGCGACGCCGGCATAAAGTGCCCTGGCCGGTGCTGCATCCGCTCATGCAGCACATCGAAGTCGCCGTGCACGTGAACGAACACCACGGCTGGGCAGTACTCGCGAATCAGATCCCGGTACTTGCGCTTCAGCGCGCTGCACCCCACCATCGCACCTTCTGGCCTATCCGCCAGCCACTGACCAATCTGCTTCAACCACGGCTCCCGGTCAGCATCATTGAGCGGTATTCCAGCAGCCATCTTGTCGATATTGGCCTGCGGATGCATATCATCACCATCGCGGTACTCCAGACCTACCAACGGCGACAGCGCCTCCCCCACCGTTGTCTTGCCCGAGCCGGATACTCCCATCACTACGATGTGGCGGAAACTGTGCTGGTTCATGGTGGCTCCTTGGGTTGGGGTTGTTCACTTCTAATTTTAGGCAGCCCAAATCTTCAGAGATGGACAAGTCTCAAATAGAGAGCTGTCCTACTATCATTGAAATTCCCCTACTCGAATTTCTAAGGATGCACTGATGACTACCCCGCAGCAATCTTTTTCTTGGAGAACCGTTCTTCCCGTCGTCTTAGAAACGATGCGGGGTTCGACAATCGTCTCTTATCCTGAGCTATTCGAACGCGTTCAAGAAATTGCTGAAGTGGACTTTCCAGGACAAGCTCACCGCCAGCTCAAGAGCAGATCAGTTGTGGAGGACCGGACACGATGGGCAGTGTTCAATGCAAGAAAAATAGGTTTTGTCAGTTCCTCTAAACCGGGGTCCTTTTCCTTGACTGCCGAGGGCGCCACTTGGCTTGCTTCCAACCCATACCCTTTAGGAAAACATCAGATCCGAGAAATCGACGAGCTTATTTCCAAAGCGCATAAGCAACGAAAAGTCGATTCGGGCCCGCAAGAGGAGCTTCCTGAAGAATCTAGTGCGGACTTTTTCTGGGTGCTACGCGCAGGCCGCAAAGGTGAACGGGAAAAGGAAGCCCTAGAGTCATGGGGTTGCCCGCAAATCGTGGACACGTAGTGGGGCTACCTAGTGCTTAGGCAGCTATTTCTTTTCTACTGGTGGTTAGACCAATGTGGTTTTCGAAGTCGACGGGGCTGACCATTCCTAGTGCAGAGTGCCGGCGCCGACGGTTGTAAACGACTTCCATCCAGTAGGCAACGGCCTTGCGCGCAGCATCGCGGGTAGGCCAACGCTTACGGTCGTAGAACTCGGTTTTAAGCGTCGACCAGAACGACTCAGCCATCGCGTTATCAAAGCACACACCAGTACGCCCCACAGACTGAGCAATGCCCAGGTTATGGCAGACTTCCCAGAGCTTCTCGCTGGTAAATTGCGTTCCGCGGTCAGCGTGGAACACCAGCCCATTAGGAACGTCACCGCGCAGTGTATGTGCCATCCGCAGGGCCCGTTCGACCAGGCATGTATCTTGAACGCTATCCATTGCCCATCCCAGCACCCTGCGGGAATGGCCGTCGCGGACCGCACACAAGTACAACCATCCCTCGCTGGTGAAGTGTCCCAGGTTTTGTTCCGTTTGAGTAGATGGGAAAATCTGGAATATGCCGAGAAAATTTGACCAGGATGC
>NZ_JASPHM010000011.1:0-97593 GCF_030229215.1 Corynebacterium sp. MSK150 | reverse complement strand
AATGAAACGGGCCAATAATCTCAGACACAACAACACCCTCCTAAGGGAAAGTGTTGCAACGACCCTCTGAACTCGGCGTGGCCAGAGATCAAAAATCCGCCCCACCCGAAGGTGGAGCGGACTCTTTAAAGCTCTACTGAGCGGTTACGGGGTATCGATTACTCGATAACCTTGGTAACGCGGCCAGCGCCGACGGTGCGGGAGCCCTCACGGATAGCGAAGCGCAGGCCCTCGTCCATAGCGACCGGCTGGATGAGCTCAACGGACATCTCAACGTTGTCGCCAGGCATAACCATCTCGGTGCCCTCTGGCAGGTTAACAACACCGGTAACGTCAGTGGTACGGAAGTAGAACTGCGGGCGGTAGTTGTTCATGAACGGGGTGTGGCGGCCGCCCTCTTCCTTCTTCAGGACGTAGACGGAACCCTCGAACTTGGTGTGCGGGGTGTAAGCGCCCGGCTTGATAACAACCTGGCCACGCTCAACGTCCTCACGCTTGGTACCACGCAGAAGCAGACCACAGTTGTCGCCAGCCTCGGTGTAGTCCATCATCTTGCGGAACATCTCGATACCGGTAACGGTGGTGGTCTGGGACTTCTCCTGGATACCGATGATCTCAACGTCCTCGTTGACGTTCAGACGGCCACGCTCAACACGGCCGGTAACAACGGTACCGCGGCCGGTAATGGTGAAGATGTCCTCGATAGGCATCAGGAACGGCTGGTCGGTAGCGCGCTCCGGATCCGGGATGGAGTTGTCGCATGCTTCCATCAGGTCAACGACGGACTGTACCCACTTGTCATCGCCCTCGAGAGCCTTCAGAGCGGAGATGTGAACGATAGGAGCTTCCTCATCGTAGTCCTGCTCTGCGAGCAGCTCACGGATCTCCATCTCAACGAGCTCGATGATTTCCTCATCATCAACCATGTCGCACTTGTTCAGTGCAACGAGGATGTAAGGAACGCCAACCTGGCGAGCAAGCAGAACGTGCTCGCGGGTCTGCGGCATCGGGCCATCGGTTGCAGCAACAACCAGGATAGCGCCGTCCATCTGAGCAGCGCCGGTAATCATGTTCTTGATGTAGTCGGCGTGGCCCGGAGCGTCAACGTGTGCGTAGTGGCGCTTCGGGGTGGAGTACTCAACGTGGGAGATGTTGATGGTAATACCGCGCTCCTTCTCCTCAGGAGCCTTGTCGATCATGTCGAACGCGAATGCCTCGTTCTCCTCAGGGTACTGGTCAGCCAGAACCTTGGTGATCGCTGCGGTGGTGGTGGTCTTGCCGTGGTCGACGTGTCCGATGGTGCCGATGTTCACATGCGGCTTCGTACGCTCGAACTTCTCCTTTGCCACTGTATGTCCTCCTGGACTATATGGTGGCTACGACCTTCGCAGCCACGTGGTTGACAGTTGTCATTGGCACCCGACCCACAGTATGTGGGGCAAAGCGCTAATGACGCTTTCTTTACGTGCCAGTTACACGATCCTAGATTTATGTCGCGGTTTTTTCAAACCGCCGTTATAGGAGGTAACCCCGCGAAAAATCGCGGCCATTTCCCTCGACAAGAATCTTTGAAAAGGATCCTGGGAGGGTAACGGCCGGCTCAATTCACAACTTAGAGGCCCAAGCTGCAAACTCAGCCCGCCGCTACCCTGGCCCAGTTGTCCCGCCCCGCGGCGGGTCTGGCATCTACTGGCGAAGAGTACCAGCCCGACTAAACCGCGGAGGAGACGGGGCTAGCGCTTAGTTAGCGCCGCCGGTGCGCTCCTCGATGATCTCCTGTGCCACGGAGGAAGGAACCTCTGCGTAGGAATCGAAGACCATGGTGAAGTTTGCGCGGCCTGCGGTGGAAGAACGCAGGTCACCGATGTAACCGAACATCTCGGACAGCGGCACCTTAGCCTTAACAACCTTCGCACCGGAGCGGTCATCCATAGCGAAGACCTGGCCACGACGGGAGGAGATGTCACCGTTAACGGTACCCATGTACTCCTCAGGGGTAACAACCTCAACGGCCATCATCGGCTCGAGCAGAACTGGCTTAGCCTTGGCCATTGCTTCCTTGAAGACCTGGGAGCCGGCCAGCTTGAAGGCCATCTCGGAGGAGTCAACGTCGTGGTAAGCGCCGTCTTCCAGGGTGGCCTTGATGTTGACCATCGGGAAGCCTGCCAGGTAGCCGTACTGCATTGCGTCCTGGATACCAGCGTCAACGGAAGGAATGTATTCCTTCGGAACGCGGCCACCGGTAACGGCATTCTCGAATGCGTAGGTTGCGGACTCGCCCTCTTCCAGGGTCTCTGGGTCCGGGTTGTACGGCTCGATGGTGCAGATAACCTTAGCGAACTGGCCGGAACCACCGGTCTGCTTCTTGTGGGTGTATTCCATGGACTCAACCTTCTTGCGGATGGTCTCACGGTATGCAACCTGCGGGTTACCGATGTTTGCCTCGACCTTGAACTCGCGCTTCATGCGGTCAACCAGAACGTCGAGGTGGAGCTCGCCCATGCCGCCGATAACGGTCTGGCCGGTCTCTTCATCCAGCTCAACGGTGAAGGTTGGGTCCTCAGCAGCCAGCTTCTGAATTGCGTTACCCAGCTTCTCCTGGTCGGCCTTGGTCTTCGGCTCGATGGAAACCTTGATAACCGGATCCGGGAAGTCCATGGACTCGAGGATGATCTGGTCATCCTTGTCACACAGGGTGTCACCGGTGGTGGTCTCCTTCAGGCCAACAACTGCGTAGATGTTGCCGGCGTCTGCCTGCTCAACAGGGTTCTCCTTGTTGGCGTGCATCTGGAAGAGCTTACCGATGCGCTCCTTCTTGCCCTTGGTGGAGTTCATAACCTCGGTACCCGGGGTTACCTGGCCGGAGTACACGCGGATGAAGTTCAGCTGGCCGAAGAACGGGTGGGCTGCAATCTTGAAAGACAGTGCGGAGAAGGAAGACTCCACGGAAGGCTTACGGGTGAGCTGGTTGTCCTCGTTGCCCACCTCGTGGCCGATAACCTCGCCAACGTCCAGCGGGTTAGGCAGGAAGTCAACAACAGCGTCCAGCAGCGGCTGCACACCCTTGTTGCGGTAAGCGGTACCGCAGTAAACCGGGTAAACCTCGGAGTTGATGGTCAGCTTACGGATGCCGGCCTTGAGCTCTTCAATGGTCAGCTCCTCGCCGCCGAAGTACTTCTCCATGAGCTCTTCATCGGACTCAGCAACGGTCTCAACCAGCTTCTCGCGATACTCTGCAGCCTTGTCCTTGAGGTCCTCAGGGATCTCTTCGTAGGTAGGCTCAGCACCGGTCTCGACCTTGCCGCGCCAGGTGATAGCCTGCATGTTCAGCAGGTCAACGACGCCGTCGAAGTCATCCTCAGCGCCGATAGGCAGCTGCATAACCAACGGCTTAGCGCCCAGGCGATCAACGATGGTGGAAACCGTGTAGTAGAAGTCTGCGCCCAGCTTGTCCATCTTGTTAACGAAGCAGATACGCGGAACGTCGTACTTAGCAGCCTGACGCCACACCTGCTCGGACTGCGGCTCAACGCCTTCCTTACCGTCGAAGACTGCGACGGCGCCATCGAGAACACGGAGGGAACGCTCAACCTCAACGGTGAAGTCAACGTGACCCGGGGTGTCGATGATGTTGATCTGGTTGTTGTTCCAGAAGCAGGTCACGGCAGCGGAGGTAATGGTGATGCCGCGTTCCTTCTCCTGTGCCATCCAGTCAGTGGTGGAAGCACCGTCGTGGGTCTCGCCCACCTTACGGTTGATACCGGTGTAGAAGAGAATACGCTCGGTGGTCGTCGTCTTACCAGCATCGATGTGGGCCATGATGCCGATGTTGCGGACCTTGTTCAGGTCCTTAAGCACTTCTTGTGCCACGTTTATACCCCAACTTAATAGTCGTCGACGCCGTGACCAGGTTTCTGGCTATGACGCCTGCATGGATAAGGTCATGTATATTTTTGCCACTATTTGGCCGTCCTCGGAGCAGCCTGCCCCTAGACTTCCATCGCTTCAGTGTACTGGACACTCCACGATGCCGCTGGACTGGGCAGGTATACCGCCCAGAGATCACACCCATTAGGGCAAAAAATGGCCCAAGCAAGAGATATGGAGTTTTGTGTTGCCGCGGCAGGAAAACTGCCGGCAGCCAGCGCGAAACTTGTTTCTCGTTGCTTGGGCCATTGATGTGGGTGCTGAAATTACCAGCGGTAGTGGGCGAAGGCGCGGTTGGCCTCTGCCATCTTGTGAGTATCCTCACGACGCTTAACGGAAGCGCCGAGGCCGTTGGAGGCATCCAGGATCTCGTTTGCGAGACGCTCGATCATGGAGTTCTCGCGACGCTGGCGGGTGAAGGTCACCATCCAGCGCAGTGCCAGGGTGTTAGCGCGGTCAGGGCGAACCTCAACCGGCACCTGGTAGGTAGCGCCACCGACACGGCGGGAGCGAACCTCGAGGTCTGGGCGGATGTTGCCCAGTGCCTTCTCCAGGGTGCCAACCGGATCGGTACCGGTCTTCTCGCGGCAAGCCTCGAGAGCGCCGTAAACGATGCGCTCTGCGGTGGACTTCTTGCCGTCCTGGAGGATCTTGTTGACGAGCATGGTTACCTGCTCGGAGTTGTATACCGGGTCCTTGACTACAGGACGCTTCGGAGCAGCATTCTTACGCATTGTTTATTACTGTCCCTTCTTTGCGCCGTAACGGGAACGTGCCTGCTTACGGTCCTTGACACCCTGGGTATCCAGAGCGCCGCGGATGATCTTGTAACGAACACCAGGAAGGTCCTTCACACGGCCGCCGCGAACGAGGACCATGGAGTGCTCCTGCAGGTTGTGGCCCTCACCCGGAATGTAGGCGGAAACCTCAATACCGGTGGTCAGGCGAACACGAGCAACCTTACGCAGTGCGGAGTTCGGCTTCTTAGGAGTGGTGGTGTACACGCGGGTGCACACACCGCGACGCTGCGGGGAACCCTTCAGCGCAGCGGTGGAAACCTCTTTACGCTTATCGTGGCGGCCCTTGCGGACCAGCTGCTGAATAGTTGGCATTTAACAGTCTTTCTGTCGAATCGCACCGAGACCAAAAGAAAAGAACCAAACATGCAAAAATGGGCGCTCTTTCCCGGGGCGCTGCCGCATGTCCAGAACTCTTTCCAAGGCCGGTGCCTTGTTAAGGATCAGACTCTTCACCGCGCGCCATTATGACACGCATAGTGAACTGACGTTTAGAGTAGCAAACCGACCGCGCTTAATACAAAACGCGATCGGCTGCTTCCTCCTGCTAGGACCATTCCCAGACCAGGTCCGCCTCGGCGGCCTTGGTAGCAAAGTACTCCTTTTCCTGTTCCTCCCACGTTTCAAACCACGGCTCGTAGCCAGGCTCGCGGGCGATGGCGCGTTCGCGGCGTTGGTCACGGGGGCCGTCGATAAGCACGCTCACTACCGCTCCCCTCTCCTTGGCCGCGGCAATATTGGCTGCGGTTACCGAGCCCACGCCTTCCACGATGAGATCATCGCGCACATCCAAGCTGGCCCAGTCCCCTGGGGCGCCTGCTTCCCAGTCCCAGCGCCAGTAACCGGGGTTCATGGTGCGCAAAACCTGCTCGGCCACCATGCCCGAGCCCTTATCCAGGCCATGCCAGCCGGGATAAAACTCATCGAGGTGCACCACCCGCCAATTGGTGCGCTCGGCCAGCGCGGCGGAGGTCCAGGTTTTGCCGGCGCCCGAGGGGCCGTCGATAAGCACGGTCACCGGCTTAAAGGCCCGCTTTCTGGCTGCGGCCAGCTTGACGATGTCCTCTAAAAGGCGCTCTTGTTGGCTATCTAAGTCCATGGTCGCTTAATCACTGCTTTCGCGGTTTATAGGCCGAAGAATCTCCAGGCCCCAGTGAGTACCGAAACTACCACCGGTACGAAAGCAAGGACGGCGCCGCAGGCCATAATCCACCCATCGCGGGCCCGCAGTCGCGACTCACGCGCCCACGAGCGCTTCCCACCGCCAGGCGGGGTACGGCCGAAACCGCGCGCCTCCATGGCGGTCGCCAACTTGCCACCGCGGCGCAGCGCAATCACCAAGAGCCCGAAGGACATGGTCAGCACATGCTGCAGCTTGCCGACGTCCGTCAGCCCCCTCGCCCTGCGCGCCATCCCCAACGACTGCCAGTCGGACTGGAAGAGCGTCATCATACGCACGCCGGCGACCGCACCAATAACAAAGCGCGAGGGCAGCTTGAGGATCTGCGAGAGCGCATCCCCCAACTCCGTCGGATCAATATCGCGGGCTAAGACCACCATGGGCAGCGCCACAGCAAAAACGCGCAGCGTAATGGCGATAGCGAGGGTTAGCGAGTTCTGTGTGACCGCAATGAGCCACCAACTGAAATACTCCTTGCCACCTGGCTCGCCGTATAACAGCATGGAAATACCGGAAATCGGCGCGATGAGAAACAGGAACCAACCGGCCTTAAATAGCCGCACCCACGACACTCCGCAAAGCGGGGCGAAGGTCAGCGTCAACGCCAGCGACACCGCAGCCGAAACCCAGTCAATGGAGGCCAATAGTGGGGTAACCCAGATAAACATCAAAAAGATGCGACTAAGCGGGTTAGCCCCGCGCAAAAGATTAGGCACCGTGAACCTCCACTCGGTGATCCCCCAAGGCCTGGATAAATAGCGGGTCATGGGTAATCGAGGCGATGGTGGTGCCATCATCTGCCAATTGCCGCAGCAAGCGCACCAGCTCCACAAAGGTCTGGGGGTCTTGCCCAAAGGTGGGCTCATCCAAAAGCAGCACCGACGGCGCGGTCACCAAGGCAGTGGCCACTGACAGGCGCCGTTTCTCGCCGCCCGAGAGCGTAAACGGGTTGGCCTCCAAGAGATGCTCCAGCCGCAGTGATTCCACAAGCTGCGCGATCCTCTCCTCCGGCGGGTCCACGCGCATTACCTTGGGCGCAACGCGCAGCTCCTCGGCTACCGTGCGGGCGACGAATTGGTGCTCCGGATTCTGGAAGACAAAGCCAATGCGGTCCGCCAGCTCCCGCGATTTCCAGCGTAGCGGCGACCCCTTGACCCCGCGACGTACGAAATCAGCGACCCCAATCTCACCTGATTCAGCCGGCAGCAACCCAGCCATGGTCATCAACCAGGTGGACTTACCCGCGCCATTCGGCCCGGTAATGACCGTGGATGCTCCCGCCGGCAGCGCAATCGTGCGCGGCGGGCCATAGCGGGTGACGAGGTCGGTACTCCACAGCGCGGCGTCGCGCCCTGCCAATTCGGCCTCGCCCATACGGCGCGCCTGCGGCAATCCTGCAACCTGGCGTCGCCGGGCCACCTCCGCGAAGGAAATGTCGGCCACGATGCGCCCGCGGTCCAGCTCCACTGCGCGGTCGAGCACGCCGTCCCACGCCGCGTGCTGGTGCTCTACCACCACGAGCGTCGCGCCGGTTTCTTCCACCAGCCTAGACACGGCGCGCACCACATCGCGTGCGCCGGCGGGGTCAAGGTTGGCCGTGGGTTCGTCGAGAAGCACTACGCCCGCCCCCATAGCGATGACGCCGGCGAGTGCCAAGCGCTGCTTCTGCCCACCGGAGAGCCGCTCGGTGGGAAAGTCCAGCGGTACAAAAGGACCCACCAACTCCTTGGCAGCCGCTACTCGACGCCAAATTTCCTCACGCGGGTAAGCCAGGTTTTCGCAGCCAAAAGCAATATCGTCCCCCACACGCGCGGAGATCACCTGCGAATCCGGATCCTGGAGCACCAGCCCTACCGGGATGGAGCACCCCGGTTCCTCCACCATGCCGCTGGAGTCTTCCAGAAGTATCTCGCCCGTGCGGGTGCCCTCCTCGTCGGAGCCGAGCACTCCAGCCATCGCAGCCAGCAAAGTAGACTTACCCGATCCCGAGTCGCCGCAGAGAAGCACGCGTTCACCTGGCTCAATGACCAAGTCAATATCGGCCAAGGCCGGCTGCTTTCGCCCTGCATGGGTCCACCCAAAGCCTCGGGCGGTTATCTTGGTGGCGTTTCCCGCCAGCGTCGAAAAATCAGACACCGAAACAACTCGCCCTAAGCACGCTGTTCACGGCCTGCGGCAAAGCGGTCCAAAGCACCGGTCTTTGCCAACGCCTTGACCACAAAGTAGCCCAACGCACCGGCCAAAATAGCACCGGAAACGCTCAGCGTAGCAAGGTAAATAACTTTGAATTCAAAGCTACGCGCCAGGTTGCCGGAGAGAAATAGCTCCAGAACAAAAGCACCCCAACCGGCAGCCATGCCGGCTAAAATAGACACGCCCAGACCAAACTTACGGTAGAGGAAAATGGCCAGGATGATCTCCACACCAATGCCCTGCGCGAGGCCGGAGTACAAGGTGCTAATGCCCCACTGGGAGCCCAGCACCGCCGATACGGTGGCGGCCAATACCTCAACATAGATGGCGGCACCTGGCTTCCGAATAATCAGGCCACCAAGCACGCCACCGATAAGCCAAATACCCGTAGCGATACCCCCCAGACCCGGTGTCACGGCATCCATGGCCTCAAACCAGGCATAGCCCACCGCATTCCACCCTAGGAACACAAAGCCACAGGCCACACCCAACACGGATGCCACCACAATATCGACCACGCGCCAATTCAGGCTGCGCTTCGGGGCAGCGGACACACGTGTATTAGTAGTCATAATTTCCTCCCTCTCGCCGGCATTATCCGGATCAGGTTCAACGGTTCGCCACAATTTCTGTGGCATCTCAGCCCGACACAGCTGCACAACAGAGCAGCGCGCAAGCACCCGTGAAATGTGCAGTTTTCAATGACTTAGGCCGCACTCCTTTAAAGTGGCTGGCCAAAAGCTGCATTCATACTAGCAAAGCAGTTTAGCGGTGCGCCCTAGACATCGAAACAGCCCCGCCTTCCTACCGTTCAGGAAGGCGGGGCCATTTATTTCCCGCATTAACGCAAATTGAACTGCATGTTAGAAGGTGAAGTCCTCATCCAGCGGGACGGAAGCGCCGGTGAATTCACCGAAGCCGTCATCGCCATAGATGGAATCGCCATAAGTCGGAATCGAGTATGCAGCATTGCGCGCAGCCTCGGTCGGCTTAACGGAGATATTGCGGTAACGAGAAATACCGGTACCAGCCGGAATCAGCTTACCAATGATGACATTCTCCTTGAGGCCAATGAGCTTATCGGAGCGCTTATTAATAGCGGCGTCGGTAAGCACGCGAGTGGTCTCCTGGAACGATGCAGCGGACAGCCAAGACTCAGTAGCCAAGGAAGCCTTGGTAATACCCATGATCTCCGAGCGCAGCTGAGCCGGCTCACCGCCCTCTGCAACCTGGGCAGCATTGAGCTGCTTAGCCTCAGAAAGGTCAATGAGATTACCCGGCAACAAGTCCGTGGTACCCGCATCAATGACGGTACCGCGGCGCAGCATCTGGCGGATGATGATCTCAATGTGCTTATCGTGAATAGCCACACCCTGGGTACGGTACACAGCCTGAACCTCGTTGATGAGGTGCTGCTCCACGCCACGGCGGCCGAGAACCTCGAGCACGTCGTGCGGGTCAGCCGCACCACGCATCAGGCGGTCACCGGTCTCAACATGGTCGCCGTCCTTGAGCGAACGCTCAATCATGGCGTCCGGGTTGGACTCCATCGGGCGACGAACCTGAGCCAGGCCCTGACGCTTGGAGAGCTTCTCATAAACCACATCATCAGAGCCGTCATCCGGCGTGATGGTCAAGGTCCAGAAGTTGCCCTCATCGGACAGGGAAACGGTGCCGTCAACGGAAGCGATTGGAGCGCGGTTCTTCGGGTTACGGGCCTCGAAGAGCTCCTGAACACGCGGCAGACCGCCGGTAATATCGCCACCGACACCACCCTGGTGGAACGTACGCATGGTCAGCTGGGTACCCGGCTCACCAATGGACTGTGCAGCCACAATGCCGACGGCCTCGCCGATATCGACAAGCTGGCCGGAAGCCATGGACTTGCCGTAGCACTTAGCACAAACGCCGGCCGGGGTCTGGCAGGTCAGCACGGAGCGAACCTTGACCTCGGTAACCTTTGCGTCAAGCAGCTTCTGGGTGAGCTCCTCGGTGAGGTCGGAGCCGGCCTCGGCCACAAGCTCGCCGTTGGCGTCCTTGACGTCGGTCGCGATAACACGGCCGGATGCGGAGGTCTCCCACAGCTCGGAGAGAACAACCTTGTCGCCGGATTCCTCGCCGATTGGGACGCGGACACCCTGGCGGGTGCCACAGTCCTCTTCGCGGACGATGACGTCCTGGGCCACGTCCACCAGACGACGGGTGAGGTAGCCGGAGTCAGCGGTACGCAGTGCGGTATCGGCCAGGCCCTTACGGGAACCGTGGGAGTTGTTGAAGTACTCCAGCACGGACAGGCCTTCGCGGAAGGAGGTCTTAATCGGACGGGTGATGTAATCACCGTGCGAGTTCACAACCATGCCCTTCATACCGGCCAGCGTCCAGATCTGACGCATGTTACCGGCAGCACCAGACTTCACAATCATCGGAATCGGGTTGTGGTCCGGGTACATGTTCTCGACGGCCTCACCGACGGTATCGGTAGCGTCCTTCCACAGCTCAACCAGGCGGTCGTAGCGCTCGCGCTCGGTCAGGGCGCCCTGCTCCCAGTACTTGCGCTCGATGCGCTCTGCTTCCTTCTCATAAGACTCAAGGATCTCGGTCTTATTCGGCAGAACCAGAACGTCAGACATGGTGATGGTCACGCCGGAACGGGTTGCCCAGTAGAAGCCAGCATCCTTCATGTTGTCCAGCACCTGAGCAACGGTGATCATCGGGTACTTATTGGCCAAGTCATTGACCACGTCACCGATGAGAACCTTGTTGCCGGAGCCGCCGCCTTTACGGACCATGATGCCCTCGAGGTACGGGTAGTTCCATGGCAGCAGCTCGTTGAACATGACGCGGCCGATGGTGGTGTAGCCCATCCATGCCTGGCCCTTGGACCAGCCATCTGGGAACTGCTCTTCCTCGATCTCCTTCGGCGGGCGAAGGTGATCGATGCGAACCTTGATCGGGGCCTGCAGGCCAACGGTGCCGCGGTCATAGGCCATGAGAGCCTCGGCGTAGGAGGAGAAGACACCAGTTGCTGGCTTGTCCTCTTCTGCCTCGCGGAAGCGGCCGTTGCCACCGATCTCATCCTCGGACTTGTCCATGGTCAGGTAGTACAGGCCGGTAACCATGTCCAGACGTGGCATGGCCAGCGGCTTACCGGATGCCGGGGACAGGATGTTGTTGGACGCCAGCATCAGGACGCGGGCCTCAGCCTGTGCCTCAGCGGACAGCGGCAGGTGAACTGCCATCTGGTCACCGTCAAAGTCGGCGTTGAACGCCTCACAAGCCAGCGGGTGCAGCTGAATAGCCTTACCCTCAACCAGCTTCGGCTCGAAGGCCTGAATACCCAGGCGGTGCAGCGTAGGTGCACGGTTAAGCATCACTGGGTGCTCAGAAATGGCCTGCTCCAGAACGTCCCACACCTCAGGGCGCTGGCGCTCAACCATGCGCTTGGCGGACTTGATGTTCTGGGCGTAGTCATTTTCTACCAGGCGCTTCATAACGAACGGCTTGAACAGCTCGAGCGCCATGAGCTTCGGCAGACCACACTCGTGCAGCTTCAGCTGCGGACCAACGATAATAACGGAACGGCCGGAGTAGTCCACGCGCTTACCCAGCAGGTTCTGGCGGAAGCGGCCCTGCTTGCCCTTGAGCAAGTCAGACAGGGACTTCAGCGGACGGTTGCCCGGGCCGGTAACCGGACGGCCACGGCGGCCGTTATCGAAGAGCGCGTCCACAGACTCCTGCAGCATGCGCTTCTCGTTGTTCACGATGATCTCTGGAGCACCCAGGTCGATCATGCGCTTCAAACGGTTATTGCGGTTGATCACGCGGCGGTAGAGGTCGTTCAGGTCGGAGGTAGCGAAGCGGCCACCGTCCAGCTGCACCATCGGGCGCAGCTCTGGCGGGATAACCGGGATGGCGTCCAGCACCATGCCGGCTGGGTCGTTGCCGGAGCGCAGGAAGGCAGCAACGACCTTCAGGCGCTTCAGGGCACGCATCTTCTTCTGGCCCTTGCCGTTGTTGATGATCTCGCGCAGTTCCTCGGCCTCAGCCTCGAGGTCGAAGTTGCGGACCAGGGTCTGGATGGCTTCTGCACCCATGCCGCCGGTGAAGTAATCCTCGTAGCGGTCAACCAGCTCTTCGTAGATGGTCTCATCGATGATCATCTGCTTTGGAGCCAGCTTGATGAAGGTGTTCCAGATTTCATCCAGGCGGGCGATCTCGCGCTCACCGCGCTCGCGGATGTGCTGCATCTCCTTATCGGCAGCGTTCTGGACCTTCTTGCGGGCATCTGCCTTGGCACCGGCTGCTTCCAGCTCAGCCAGGTCAGACTCCAGCTTGGAGGCGCGCTCTGCGATCTCGGACTCGGTATCGTCCTCAACGTCCTTCTTCTCCAGAAGCATCTCTGCTTCCAGAGTGGACTGGTCATTGTGGCGAGCCTCTTCATCCACGGAGGTGATGATGTTGGCTGCGAAGTAGATGATGCGCTCGAGATCCTTCGGAGCCAGGTCCAGCAGGTAGCCCAAGCGGGAAGGAACGCCCTTGAAGTACCAAATGTGGGTTACCGGAGCAGCCAGCTCGATGTGGCCCATGCGCTCACGGCGAACCTTGGACTTGGTCACCTCAACGCCACAGCGCTCACAGATGATGCCCTTGTAGCGGACGCGCTTGTACTTGCCACAAGCGCACTCCCAGTCACGGGTAGGGCCGAAGATGCGCTCGCAGAAAAGGCCGTCCTTCTCCGGCTTCAGGGTGCGGTAGTTAATGGTCTCAGGCTTTTTGACCTCGCCCTTGGACCAGCGACGAATATCGTCTGCGGTGGCCAGACCGATGCGGAGCTCGTCGAAGAGATTTACGTCAAACACGTAATGTCTCCCTTTCATCCTCGTTGTCGAGGAATTGATGGCTTTCTATGAATGAAACGTTTATGCCCAGCCGCGGGGATTTCCCCGCGGTGGACCAAGAAACTAACTAGGCGATGTCAGCGGAGGAGCCCTCATCGCGGGACAGGTTAATGCCAAGCGATGGGCTATCCATGTCATCGTCATCAGAGCCAGACAGCTCCATCGGCGTGCCGTCGGTGGAGAGAACCTCCACGTTCAGGCACAGGGACTGCAGCTCCTTGAGCAACACCTTGAAGGACTCAGGGATGCCCGGGTCTGGAATATTGTCGCCCTTAACAATGGCTTCGTAGACCTTCACGCGGCCAACGACGTCATCGGACTTGATGGTCAGCAGCTCCTGCAGGGTGTAGGCAGCGCCGTATGCCTGCATTGCCCACACCTCCATCTCGCCGAAGCGCTGGCCACCGAACTGGGCCTTACCACCCAGCGGCTGCTGGGTAATCATGGAGTAAGGACCGGTGGAACGGGCGTGAATCTTCTCATCGACCAAGTGGTGCAGCTTGAGCATGTACATGTAGCCGACAGAGATCGGGTACTTGTATGGCTCGCCCGAGCGGCCGTCGAAAAGCGTGGCCTTGCCATGCTCATCCACCAGCACATCGCCGTCGCGGTTAGGACGGGAGGAAGCCAGCAGGCGCTCGATCTCGTGGTTGGTAGCACCGTCGAAGACCGGGGTGGCGGTCAAGGAATCCGCAGGCACGTCATAGAGCTCTTCCGGCAGGGTCTTGAGCAGCTCGGCGTTCTTCGGATCCTCGGTATCGACCTTCCAGCCAGCGTGTGCCAGCCAGCCCAAGTGAACCTCGAGGACCTGGCCAATGTTCATACGACGCGGCACACCGTGGGTGTTAAGCAGGATGTCCACCGGGGTGCCGTCTTCCATGAACGGCATATCCTCTGGCGGCAGGATCTTGCCCACAACACCCTTGTTGCCGTGGCGGCCGGCCATCTTATCGCCGTCCTGGATCTTGCGCTTCTGGGCAACGTAGACACGAATCATCTCGTTGACGCCAGGGGCCAGATCGTCATCATCGTCGCGGGAGAAGCGAGCAACGCCAATGACCTTGCCTACCTCACCGTGCGGCACCTTCATGGAGGTATCGCGGACCTCGCGGGCCTTCTCGCCGAAGATGGCGCGCAGCAGGCGCTCCTCCGGGGTCAGCTCGGTCTCACCCTTCGGGGTGACCTTACCCACCAGGATGTCGCCGGCGCGGACGTCGGCACCGATGCGGATGATGCCGCGCTCGTCCAGGTCGCTCAGGACGTCCTCGGAGACGTTCGGGATCTCGCGGGTGATTTCCTCGGCGCCCAGCTTGGTATCGCGGGCATCGATCTCGTGCTCCTCGATGTGGACGGAGGTCAGGATGTCCTCCTCCACGATGCGCTGGTTGAGGATGATGGCGTCCTCGTAGTTGTGGCCTTCCCACGGCATGAAGGCAACCAGCAAGTTGCGGCCGAGGGACATCTCACCATTGTGGGTACCAGGGCCATCGGCCAGAACCTGGCCGGCTTCAACGCGCTCGCCCATGGAAACCAGCGGGGTCTGGTTGTAGTTGGTGCCCTGGTTGGTGCGCTCGAACTTACGCAGGATGTAGGTATCGCGCTGGCCCTCATCATCCATGATGGTGATGACATCAGCGGTGACGTTCTCGACCACACCGGCCTTCGGGGTGATGACAACGTCGCCAGCGTCGTACGCAGCGCGCTGCTCCATGCCGGTACCAACCAGCGGGGCCTCGGAGCGCACCAGCGGCACTGCCTGCTTCTGCATGTTCGCACCCATCAGGGCACGGTTAGCATCGTCGTGCTCCAAGAACGGAATCATGGCGGTACCCACGGAAACCATCTGGCGCGGGGAGACGTCGACGTAGTCCACACCGGCGGCGTCGGTAAGCCCGATGTCGCCGTCCTTCAGGCGGACCTCAATACGCTCGCCGGTGAGGTTGCCCTCTGCGTCCTGCTCGACCTCGGCCTGAGCAATTGCAAAGCGGTCCTCTTCATCGGCGGTGAGGTACTCCACCTGGTCGGTGATCTTGCCGTCCACAACCTTGCGGTACGGGGTCTCAATGAAGCCGAAAGCATTCACGCGGGCATAGGACGCCAGCGCACCAATCAGGCCAATGTTCGGGCCCTCAGGGGTCTCAATCGGGCACATACGGCCGTAGTGAGAAGCGTGAACGTCTCGCACCTCAATGCCGGCGCGCTCACGAGACAGGCCGCCTGGGCCCAGCGCGGACAGGCGACGCTTGTGGGTCAGGCCGGACAGCGAGTTGTTGTGGTCCATGAACTGGGACAGCTGCGAGGTACCGAAGAACTCGCGGATAGCAGCAGAGACCGGGCGCACGTTAATCAGGGAGGTCGGAGTGATGGACTCCGCGTCCTGGGTGGTCATGCGCTCGCGCACAACGCGCTCCATGCGGGACAGGCCGACGCGGACCTGGTTCTGGATGAGCTCACCTACGGTGCGCAGGCGACGGTTACCAAAGTGGTCGATGTCGTCCGTGTGCAGGGCGATCATCTCACCGTTCGGTGCCTTCATCTCGCGCTCGCCTACGTGCAGGCGGACCAGGTACTCGAGGGTGACGGCAATGTCTTCCTCGGTCAGGGTCATCAGACCATCGTGGTCGCCGCCGAGCCCCAGCTTGCGGTTGACCTTGTAGCGGCCGACCTTAGCCAGGTCGTAACGCTTTGCACGGAAGAAGGAGTTATCCAGCAAGGACTGAGCCAGCTCGCGGGTGGGCTGTTCGCCTGGGCGCTGCTTGCGGTAAATCTCCAGCAGTGCCTCATCGGTGTTCGCTACACCGTCAGACTCCAGGGTGGACATCATGAGCTCGGAGAAGCCGAAGCGATCCTTGATCTGCTCCTCGCTCCAGCCCAGTGCCTTCAGCAGCACGGTTACCGGCTGGCGGCGCTTGCGGTCAATGCGCACGCCAACGGTGTCGCGCTTGTCGACGTCGAACTCCAACCATGCACCGCGGGAAGGAATAACCTTCACGGAGTGCAGCGGGCGCTCGGTGGACTTATCGATCGAGCGATCGAAGTACACGCCCGGGGAGCGCACCAGCTGAGAGACGACGACGCGCTCGGTACCGTTCACGATGAACGTGCCCATATCCGTCATGATCGGGAAATCGCCGATGAAGACGGTCTGCGACTTAATCTCTTGGGTGTCGTTATTAATAAACTCTGCGGTCACGTACAGCGGCGCGGAGTAGTTGATGTCCTTTTCCTTGCACTCATCCACGGTGTTCTTCACCGGCTCAAAGCGCGGCTCCGACAAGGACAGGGACATATTGCCCGAGTAGTCCTCAATCGGCGAGAGCTCTTCGAGGATGTCCTCGAGGCCACTCGTCACGCGGGCGTCATCGCCGCGCTCAGCCTGCTCGCGCTCGCGCCACTCCGGCGCGCCGACGAGCCAATCAAAGGAATCAAGTTGTACGTCAAGGAGACCCGGCAGGGCGATAGGCTCGCTGATTTTTGCAAACGAGTATCGCTTCGGGGCTCCGGGGATATTGGCCACTGACTTGGTCTGGCGGGAGACTGCCAAGATGGGTCCTTCCAGCACCTCACGCGGATTGCCTGCTCGCCCTGGCCGACGAGCCGCAAAACCGCTGGTAATTCTAGCATTCGGTCTGCTGTGGAGTGTCTGGGTTCAGAATGCACAAAATCACCTTGTCAAGTCGGTTTTGCCATCACCGGCCTGAAAGGCTAAATGTGCACCGAAGATCCAGATTCCAGCGCAACGAAACAGCTTATAGGAAAAGACCTGCCATGTAAAGACACACCACTCTTGGGGCGTGTCGCTACCGCGCTAGGGGGCAAGCTCGTGCTCGCCGCGGCGCTAACGCGTCCACGTCGCGCCACTGTGCGCGACAACCACCGTGCACCCTACCACTAAATTCTCGCCACACCGCAAACCTGGTGGCGAATAAGTATCTTAACTGCGCTTTTAGCGGCTGGCCGGAACCGCGTTGCCGCCGACGCGTCCACGGTTATGGCGCGAGCGAGCATGCTTATTCTTGCCGCCAAATAGGCCGAGTGCGCCAATGATTCCGAGCAGGGCTAAAAGTGCGCCGAGGCCGATGGCAACCCACCGCACGATCTCCGCTACGCGGTCGCGCGGGAAATCTGCCGCCTCTTTGAGCAGCGCCTGCTGGTCCTCTTCTGAGGTAGAGCCATTAAAGACGAAGGCACGCTCGCGGCTCACGCCCTCGCGGTCCGCGTAGTAATCATCGATGTCCATTTCCATGCCCACCACGAGGCCGGTTTGTTGATCCACGTAAAAGTCGCGGCTGCCGGAGTGGGTCAGGTAGCCCTGCTCCTCGCCGCCGCCTTCCTTGGGCAGGCTGGTGGTATTTCCATCGGCCGCATACAGCTGCGCCACGTTGGTCGGCTCAATTTCTTGGTGGTAGCGGTAGACCGTGCGGCCGTCCATCGTGGTCTCTTCTTCAAAGACCGCATCGACGGCCTTGCGCAGCGTCGGATCAAAGACAGGGTAGTTAGTCTTCTCTGCGTCCGCTGGGAACTTGAGCCAATAGCCGTCCACAGTCACCGTGTCGGGCGGGGTCGCAAGCGTGTGGCTCAACGTGGCCTCCCCCGCCGCCTCGCCGCTCAGACGGTCCACGGGATAGCTCCACACCTGGGCCTGGCTTAGATCATTGAGGCCCTCCCCCTCGCCGCGCATGCGGGTCTCACCGATGCGCACGGTGGCCTTCTCATCGTCCGAGGGCTCTTGGATATCCATGTTGATTTGGTACGTCATGGGGCCCGAATACGGCGTAGTGCCGTCCTTGGACAGCTGCTGCGAATCCGCAGAATCATCGCGCAGTGTCCACGTACTGTTTTTCAGGTTCAGCGGCAGCCGCGGGGAGTAATCCAAAAACGCCGGCGCCACAATACCGGCGGCGATGAGCGCGACGCCGAGGCCTAAGAGCAGGACGGAAAAAATGCGGGACTTGGGCAGCATGGGGGCTAATTCTACAGCCCTTGGCGGTGATTCCTTGTTTCTACAGGCCCGCGGTGCCCTCCCTACCATCCTTCCGGCACAAAGAAACCCATATTGCGGCCACAATCCTCCGGAAGTCGTGCCACCTACGGCGCCCAACGCGGCCGCTTTATAGGGCGCGACCTCCCCCGCACAGTTCAATCACTGTGACAGGAAGAATCCGCCAAGGCACAAAACGAGGAAACCCCCATCCTCCACCGCGTAGAGCGATAGAAGTGGGGGTTTGAAAGCGTAAAGCTCAGTGAAATTACTTGAGCTCGACGGAAGCGCCAGCCTCTTCCAGCTTGGTCTTAGCAGCCTCAGCGTCGTCCTTGGAAGCGCCCTCGAGGATAGCCTTAGGAGCACCCTCGACCATTTCCTTAGCTTCCTTCAGGCCCAGGCCGGAGACGATCTCGCGGACAGCCTTAATAACGCCAATCTTCTTAGCGCCAGCGTCGGTCAGAACGACGTCGAACTCGGTCTTCTCCTCAGCGGCAGCAGCGCCGCCCTCAGCCGGAGCGCCAGCTGCAACAGCAGCAACCGGAGCAGCAGCCTCAACGTCGAATACCTCTTCAAATTCCTTAACGAACTCGGACAGTTCGATGAGGGTCATTTCCTTGAAAGCTTCAATGAGCTCGTCCTTGGTGAGCTTAGCCATGATGGCAAGTCCTTTCTGTGTTGTGTGTGCGCTGCGCGTGATTTATGCCGCGCACACGGTGTTGTAATTGTGCGTCTGTTGTGACGACTTAAGCTTCTGCTTCCTTCTTGTCCTGCAGAGCTGCGACGGTGCGTACAGCCTTGGTTGCAGGAGCGTTGAAGAGAGCGGCTGCCTTCGCCATAGAACCCTTCATAGCGCCAGCCAGCTTTGCGAGGGTGGTCTCGCGGTTGTCCAGCTTGGCGATGGCCTCAACCTGGTCGGCAGACAGTGCGTTGCCGTCCATGTAGCCACCCTTGATGACGAGTGCCTTGTTGTCATCAGCAAACTTGGTGATGACCTTCGCAGCATCCACTGCCTCGCCCTTGATGAACGCAATTGCGGTCGGGCCAGTCAGCAAATCATCAAGACCTTCGATGCCAGCTTCCTTGGCAGCGATCTTGAAAAGGGTGTTCTTGGCGACGGAGTATTCAACGTCAAAGCCCAGATCGTTACGCAGCTCCTGCAGCTGGGATACGGTCAGGCCGCGGTACTCGGTCAATACGACAGAGTTAGCGCCAGCCAGCTTCTCCTTCAGCTCTGCCAAGTCTGCAGTGTTCTTTGGGTTTGCCATTGTCTCTCGCCTCCTTCCAAAACATCTCTTTTATTATTCCGCCGGGGCCTTCCTCGCTTCGGTTGCCCGAAACAACAAAAGCCCCGTGCAAGAGCACAGGGCGCGCGACATAAGAGAATGCCGCGAATAATCGCAAAGTGTCTCCTGCGTGGGCCGCCTCCTAGGATGGAGAACCTTCGATCCAAATGGATGACCAACGGTCTTCGGTGAACTTTGACTCGGCCGTGAAGTGGCCGTTCAAACTTCGTGGAAAACACTACCTCCCCACTTCGGTTTCTCCAAATCGCCGTGTGCTCCGCGTAGCATGGCCGCTATGACCAGCCTGATGTGGTTCCGCGATGACCTGCGCCTGCACGATAACCAGGCCCTTTCCCGCGCGGCCGAGGCCGCCTCGCTTGGCGACGCCCCCTTGATCGCCGTCGTCCTCGACGAGCCCGCCTATCCCGGCACCCGCCCGCTGGGCGGCGCGACCACGTGGTGGCGCGAACGTTCCCTCTACGCCCTCGCCCGCGACCTTGCCGACCACGGCGTAGAACTCATTCGCGCCGCCGGCGATGCCCGCGAGGAAATCCCCCGCCTCGCCGCCGAACTGGGCGCCACCACCGTCACGTGGACCCGCCGCTACCACGGCCCGCTGCGCGAGGTCGATGCCACCGTCAAGGAAACCTTGGCCTCCCAGGGCATCACCGCGACGTCCTCGCCCGGCTTCACCCTGGTGGAGCCCTGGGAGGTCACCAATGGCCAGGGCCAGCCCTATAAGGTCTTTACTCCTTTCTCCAAGGCCGCCGCCTCCCAGGTGGCGGGAGATGAGCCAGAGGGGGTGCCGGAAATGGGGGCGTCGGCAAGCAGTGCATCTGCCTGGTCCCAGCCCACCGAACCGGCATGGGCCGCATCCCTGGCCGAGCACTGGACGCCCGGCGAGACCGGCGCGCGAGAGCGACTAGCCCAGCTGGACTTGCCCAACTATGCCGAGGAGCGCGATATCCCCGCGCTCAATGCCACCTCCCTACTCTCGCCCCACCTGCGCTTTGGCGAGGTCTCCCCGCGCGAGGTGTGGTTCGCTGCGGCCGAGGAGCCAGGAGCCGCAAAGTTCCACTCCGAGCTGTTGTGGCGCGACTTTGCCTGGCACCGCCTCTACCACCTGCCCAATCTCGCGACCGAGAACGTGCGGGAGAAATTCGACCGCTTCGACTGGTCCTGGGATGACCCACGGCTCAAGGACTGGCAGGCCGGCACTACGGGCATTCCGCTTGTCGACGCCGGAATGCGCGAGCTCTGGGCCACCGGGTACATGCACAATCGCGTGCGCATGGTGGTGGGCTCCTTCCTCACCAAGAACCTGGGCATCCACTGGCGCCTGGGCGAGGAGTGGTTCTGGGACACCTTGGTGGACGCCGATGCTGCCTCCAACCCGTTTAATTGGCAGTGGGTGGCCGGCTGCGGCGATGATGCCGCGCCCTTCTTTCGCATCTTCAACCCCGAAACGCAGGCCCAGCGCTTCGACCCTAAGGGCGAGTACGTGCGCCGCTGGGCGCCGGCGCTGTCCGCCCCGCCCATCGTGGACCTGCAGGAATCGCGCCAAGCCGCGCTCGATGCCTATGCGGAGATCAAGGACTGAGCCGGCGGAAAAGGTGGACGTAAAGG
This sequence comes from Corynebacterium sp. MSK150, assembly GCF_030229215.1. Classification (NCBI taxonomy): domain Bacteria; kingdom Bacillati; phylum Actinomycetota; class Actinomycetes; order Mycobacteriales; family Corynebacteriaceae; genus Corynebacterium; species Corynebacterium sp. MSK150. The sequence goes on along the minus strand of NZ_JASPHM010000011.1, from coordinate 76,705 downwards.
TCTACCATGGAGCCAATGATGAGCCCCAGGATTCATTCTCAAGCGCACCCGCCCATTGGCAATACCCCGCTCATGCGAGTGGAAGCGATTAGTCCCCGGCCGGATGTCCACCTCTATCTCAAACTCGAACAATTCAACCTCGGCGGTTCTGCCAAAGACCGGACGGCACGAGCACTGATCCAGGCGGCGCTTACTGCCGGCGATATCCGCCCGGGTTCGACGCTGGTGGAATCTTCCTCCGGCAATCTGGGCATGGCTCTAGCTCGCCAAGCCCCGCTCCAGGGGATGAAGTTCCATTGCGTGGTGGATCCGCGGGTCAACGCCTCCACGGTGGCTACCATGCGGGCCTACGGCGCACACGTGGAATTGCTCGACCACCCCGATCCAGAAACCGGTGATTGGCTCACCGCCCGCCGCACCCGCGTGGCCGAGCTTTTGGAAGAGATCCCCGATTCTTTCAACCTCAACCAGTATTCCAATGAAGCGGCCTTCCACGCCCACGCGGAGGGCACCATGGCGGAGATTGTGGACCAGCTCGGTCAGGCGCCCAGCCATCTGCTCGTGGCTATGAGCACCACCGGAACCCTTGGCGGCTGCGTACGCAAGCTCTCTGAGATCGGTGCCGATACCCACACAATCGGCGTTGATGCGGAAGGCTCCGTGCTTTTTGGCGGTGAGCGCGGCACCCGCATGCTGCCTGGCTACGGCGCCGGAATCGTAACCGATCTATCCACCAAGTTTTCGCCTTCTTCCGTGGAGCGGGTTCCGGATCTCGATGCCATCGTTGCTGCCCGACAGCTCGCTCAAGCAGAGGGCCTACTGCCCGGCGCTTCCGGCGGTGCCGTCATCGCCGCCTTCCAACGCCTCGCACCCTCCCTACCGGCAGGGGCCGAAGTGGTTGCCGTGCTGCACGACGCCGGCCAGCCTTACCTGGACACCATTTATAACGACTCCTGGGTGTGCGAAAACTTCGACATTTCGCCCGCTGAACTAGCCGCGCGCATCGAGGGGTCGGCGCAGTGACCTCTTCTCGTTCTGCCCGCCGCATTGCCATCATTGGAGGTGGCCCGCGTGGCCTGTGGGCCGTCGAGGAACTCATCGAGCGCGCCCGCGTTCCACTCGATGTCACCGTCTTTGATCCCTACCCCGCCGGTGCGGGCGCTGTCTACCGCCCGCAGCAGCCGCCGCAGTGGCGCCTCAACGTCAACTGCGCCATCGTCACCACGGCCCACGATAGTTTCAACGCCTGGCGCACCCGCCGCGGTGAAGTCACCACCGATGCTTTCCCGCCGCGGGCCCAGGTGGGCCAATTCCTCACCGATACCTGGTCCGCAGCAGTGCGCCGCGCACCGGCCCACGTTCGCATCCGGCACCTGCCGCACCGCGTGACCGCGGTAGGCGCCGAAGGAGAAGGGTTCATGGTCGATGGCGCCCCCTTTGACGAGGTTCTAGTCTGCACCGGCCACGACCATCTCCACGCAGGTTCTTTGGCCTATGAGGCCTCCTGCGTACCGGTCACCGGTCTCTACTTCGGTGCCGATCTCCCCAGCTCCGCACAGCGAATCGGCGTACGCGGTGCCGCCTTGAGCTTCATCGATGTATGCCTGCTATATGGCGATACCGCCGAAACCATCTACCCGGTTAGCCGCAGCGGGCGCTTCATGGAGGTAAAGCCCTCTCCGGAGACACCGCTGCCGGAGGTATCACCGCGGTGGCGGCAGGCCTGCGCGCATATCGACAACGCTGCGGAGCTGCGTGAGATCCTCATTGGGGCTGCAGGCGAGTTCGGTGACTTCTCAACAGCGGACCTCGCCGCCGTTATCGATGGCCAGGATTTCACCGGCGATGCCGTCGCTGAGCTCGAGGCTTCCCTACGTGCGGCCGAAGGTAGCGGTCCGCTCACCCCAGCCGCGGCCGTGGGTGCCGCGTTTCGCGGGGTTTTCCAAGACTGCGTCGATTGGCACAAGGCGCATGGCCCCATGCCCGGCTTCCGCGAACTTTCACGCACCCTTGAGCGCGTGGCTTTTGGTCCGCCACCGGTCACAGCTAGGCGTCTGCTCGAGCTGATCCACTCCGGTGTGGTAAATACCGACTACCTCGGCACGCCTGAGCAGATAGATTCCTGGCGGGAAAAGGGCGGCGTGGACCTGCTTATTGACGCCACCGTTGCTCCCCAAGCCACCCCCTCCCCCTTCCACGACGTTGCTGGCGTGGTGGAAATTGGCCGGATGAATGAACTCTCCCTGCCCGGCCATGACTCCCTTAACCGTTCCGTGCACGATGACATCCCCCGCTGGGCGGAGAAAGTAGGAAACCCATGACCACCACCCCTGTAGAACCACTACCCGTCCACGGCACCGTCCCCTTGCGGGCCCGGTGGGAACGATGGATGCGTGGGCTCGTCGAAAACCCGCAGCACGTCAGCGCATTGACCTCGCGCTACGGTTCTCCGGTGAACGTGTTGAATCCCGCTCCGCTGCGCCACAATGCCCAGGAGTTACTCGATGCGGGCGCTTCCCACGGCGTAAAGACTCAGGTGTTTTTCGCACGCAAGGCCAATAAGGCGCTGTGCTTTGTCGATGCTGCACGCGATGCCGGGCTCGGGGTGGATGTAGCCAGCGAGAACGAGCTCCGCCAAGTGCTCGACCGCGGTGTCGCCCCAGAGCGCATCATCCTCAGCGCCGCTATCAAAACAGATGGCTTGCTCCGCCTCGCGGTTTCGCGGGGAGTTACTATCTCTTGTGATTCTCGCGCCGAGTCCCGCCGCATCGCCGCCATCGCGCGGGATTTAGACACCACCGCGCGCGTGGCGCCACGCCTGGCTCCAGATCCGGACTCCTTACCTCCCACCCGCTTCGGGGAGAGGCTGCCGGCATGGCGGCAAGCCGAGTGGCCACAGGAGCTTCGTGTTGTGGGCGTCCACGTGCACCTGCATGGCTATAGCGAGGCCGACCGCCGAACCGCCCTTGCAGAGGCTATTGCTTTGGTCGAGCACGTACGCGCATTAGGCCAGCCCGCTAGTTTCATCGATATCGGCGGCGGCGTACCCATGAGCTACCTAGAATCCCGCGAGCAGTGGGAGAATTACCTCGAGCGCATCGCCTCCCAACGCGCTGGTACCGGTGAGCCGTTCACGTGGAAAGCGGATCCGCTCTCCAATACTTACCCCTTCTGGCAGGAGCCGACCCGCGGTCAGTGGCTAGACCAGCTCCTCTCCGGCGAGGTGCTTGGCTACGGCACCGCTGGCACGGCGCTGCGCGAGCGGGACATCGCACTTCACCTGGAGCCCGGCCGCAGCCTCCTCGACGGCTGCGGAGTTATCCTCACCGAGGTGAGCTTCCTCAAAGAACGCTCTGATGGCCTGCCCCTTATCGGCGTGGCGATGAATCGCACCCAATGCCGGACCGCCGCGGATGACATCCTGCTCGACCCCCTGCTGGTACCTACGGCCGGCCCAGTAGAGGAAATCTCCCGCGAGCCACGCACCGGCTTTGTGGTGGGTGCCTACTGCATTGAAGATGAGGTTATCCTGCGCCGCGAACTGGACTTCCCGGATGGCATTGCCGTGGGAGATACCCTTGCCATTCCGAATACAGCCGGATATTTTATGCACATCCTGGAGTCTGCTTCGCACCAAATTCCTTTGGCACGCAACGTCTACTTCGATGGCGGCGATTGGGTGCCAGACGATATTGACGCCGTGTAGCTGCAGGCGGGCTAAGACATAGAAAAAGGGCTTCGAGGCAATCCTCGAAGCCCTTTAACTTTGAACGCAGTGCGTTAGGACTGCTTACGCGGTGTAATCCTTGACCACGGAGCCGTCAACCGGGATGCCCGGGCCGGAGGTGGTGGAGATGGTAGCGCGCTTGATGTAGATACCCTTAGCGGAAGAAGGCTTCAGGCGCTGGATCTCGTCCATGAGAGCGCCGTAGTTCTCAGCCAGCTTCTCAGCATCGAAGGATGCCTTGCCGATGATGGCGTGCAGGTTGGCAGCCTTATCAACGCGGAAGGAGATCTTGCCGCCCTTAACCTCAGAGATTGCCTTAGCAACGTCTGCGGTAACGGTGCCGGTCTTCGGGTTCGGCATCAGACCACGCGGGCCCAGGACGCGAGCAACGCGGCCAACCTTGGCCATCTGATCCGGGGTAGCGATAGCAACGTCGAAGTCGATGTTGCCCTCGTTGATCTGCTCGATCAGTTCAGCGGTGCCGACGATGTCAGCGCCAGCTTCCTGAGCGGCGGTAGCCTTCTCGCCCTCAGCGAAGACAGCAACGCGAACGTCCTTACCGGTGCCGTTAGGAAGGGAAACGGTGCCGCGAACCAGCTGGTCAGCCTTGCGCGGGTCAACGCCCAGACGGAAGACGACGTCAACGGTGGCGTCGAAGTTCTTGGAGGAGGTCTCCTTGGCCAGCTTGGTAGCCTCGATCGGACGGTACAGGCGGGACTTATCAACCAGTTCCGCAGCGGCCTTATAAGCCTTAGACTTGGTGCTCATTTAACAATTCCTTTTCTGGATTGGTGTGGTGTTCGGCGGGCCGTAGCTGGCCCTACCACATAAAGTTTTTACTTCTCCGGTGCGCCATCAACGGTGATGCCCATGGAGCGGGCGGTACCGGCGATGATGCGGGCGCCGTTCTCGATGTCACGTGCGTTCAGGTCCGCAAACTTGGTCTCTGCGATTTCCTTGCACTGATCCCAAGACACAGAGCCGACCTTGTCGGTGTGTGGGACGCCGGAGCCCTTCTGGATGCCAGCGGCCTTCAACAGCAGCTTAGCTGCCGGCGGGGTCTTCAGCTTGAAGTCGAAGGAACGGTCCTCGTAGACGGTGATCTCAACCGGAACCACGTTGCCACGCTGGTTCTCGGTAGCGGCGTTATAAGCCTTGCAGAACTCCATGATGTTGACGCCGTGGGCACCCAGTGCCGGGCCAACTGGCGGTGCCGGGTTAGCGGCGCCTGCCTCGATCTGCAGCTTGATGAAGCCGGATACCTTCTTCTTAGGAGCCATCGAATTACCTCTTTCCTGTGTTACCGGGATGTCCGCCACGATGAATAACGGGATCCCGTCCGGATGCTCACCTTCAGTGGGCCACCGGAGGATGAAACGTTTTCTTATACGCACGCCAAAGGCGCACGGCGTTCCAGTTTAGAACACCGTGCGCCCTGCACAAAATCACTTTTTAGGAGATGCGCTCGATCTCGGTCGGCGACAGCTCCACCGGGGTCTCGCGGCCAAAGATGGACACCAGGCCCTGCATCTTGCCGGTCTCCGGGTCGATCTCAGAAATGGTCGCGGATACGGCGGCCAGCGGGCCGGACAGGATGGTCACTGCCTCGCCCACCTCGAAGTCGTGCGCGTACTTCTTGGCCTCTTCCTTCTCCGGCATAGCCACAACCTGCTCGCCCTCTGCCTCGTTCGGCGCAGCATCGCCCTTGGTGGACGGCGCCTCGTTCGGCATGAGGAACTTAGCCACGTCGCGGGTCTTGACCGGGGTGGCGTTGCCCTCGTTGCCCACGAAGGAGGTCACGCCTGGGGTTTCGCGGATGACGGACCATGCGGCGTCGTTAAGCTCAGCACGAACCAAGACGTAGCCCGGCAGCAGCTTGCGCTTCACAATCTTCTTCTTGCCGTCCTTGGTCTCCAGGACCTGCTCAATAGGAACAACGACCTCGAAGATGGAGTCTTCTACCTCGAGGGTCTGGGCACGCATGTCCAGGTTGGTCTTTACCTTGTTTTCGTAGCCGGAGTAGCACTGGATGATGTACCACTGGCCCGGCTGCTTCTTCAGCTCGCGGGTAAAGGCGCGCAGGCGCTTGCGGTAGGCGGCATCCTCGGATTCGTCTTCGCTGGCCTCAGGGGCTGCACCCTCGGCCTCTGCTTCGGTCGCTGCCGGTTCCGCTGCGTCGGCGGACTCGCCTGCAGCGTCGGTGGACTCAGCCGTTCCTTCAGCTTCTTCCGCTGCCGGAGCGGCTGGGGTAGCGTCCTCCTGCTGTGCTTCTTCTACGGAGCTAGCGTGCTCTGCCGCCTGCTCTTGCACGTTGGACTGCATTGCCTCTTCCAGGGAGGTGCCTACGGTTTCGACGTTGTTTTCGTCGCTCATAATTCTTACTCCAAAAATTCCTCGGCGCGTTGCGTAGGACCAGCCTACCCGCCCGCGTATGGGCAAAAAGTATCCCGCCGTTCCTTTAGCGGAAACAGCGGGATAAAAGATTATGCGCCTATCTTACTAATCTGAGAGAACCTGCTCAACTCCGAGACCAGCCAGGGTGTCAACGCCCCAGACCAAAACGGTCAGCACGATAAGGAACGCAAAGGTAATGAGGGTGTACTGCAGCATCTCCTTAGCGGTAGGCCACACCACCTTCTTCATCTCGGATGCGACCTCACCCGGGAAGGCGGCTACGCCACCACCTGGGGTGTCATCGTGGTTCTTATCCTCGACGCGGACGACGTGCTTATCGGCGTAGTCCGCGGAGGACGTGGTAGCCGCACCAGAGAGCTGACGCTTACCGGTCGGGCGCGATGCACCCGAATTCTTCGGCTGCTGCTCATCGCTCACAGCTAACCCTCCTTGGGAACTAAATCTAATAGGGCGCTTAACGCGCACCTCCATAACTTTGTCAACCCTAGCAAAGCTTGCACAGCATGAAAAGCTGACCACGGCATTTGCCGGACGTGGCCTTGACAACATGTGGGCGGGCTAAGCGTCACGAAGAAAATAGGGCATGAAGAAACCCCGCCACCTGAGGTGACGGGGTTTACTATGCAGGGGCGACAGGACTCGAACCTGCAACCTACGGTTTTGGAGACCGTTGCGCTACCAATTGCGCCACGCCCCTATTCTTTTATTCCTCAATGCCTCAGCATCAAGCGTTGAAGACCTTACCAGAGCCATAGTTCCAATCCGAAACTAGGCACAGCCTGGACTACCTTCAGCGCGGTAATAAAAAAGCGCCCTGCGGGCGCCTTTCTTTCCCGGTAGCGATGGCGAGAATTGAACTCGCGACACAGCGATTATGAGTCGCTTGCTCTACCACTGAGCTACACCGCCATATTCACCTTGGGGGAATTTCTTCCTCCGAACATGAATGGAGCCCCCTGACAGAATCGAACTGTCGACCTTTTCCTTACCATGGAAACGCTCTGCCGACTGAGCTAAGGGGGCACATCCTAGCGTTGAACACATCGCTATTTCGTTGTGCTCTCCGTTGCGGACTCCAATAATCTAACCTGCTTTCAACGTTTTACACAAATCGCCACGTCAGAGCCCAAAAATGCAGATCGTTTTAAGCGTCTTTTCGATCCTTTTGAAAGCAGTTGAATGAACGGCATGGCAGCCCACCCCTGCGGGCCGCTCGGCCACGCCTCCTGTCGTGCGCCAGCAGCCATGCGAAGGCATGTGGATTGGGGGGTGGGAAAAAGGGGCGTCGGCAAGCGTGGCACTACTCACCGCGGGCAGTGACCCCGGCACGGACGCTGGTGGCTGAGTCCAGTGAGGCTTTCCGCAGTTGTTGAAAAGCCGCAAATACGGCCGTTGACATGGGGTCCTGAGGGTTTAAGCTGGGTCTGTAAAATCCCCCCACCCCATGCCAAGGAGCGAAGATATGCCCGCTACCGATATTGCCACCCCACACATCAATCCGCAGGGCGCGCCCATTGCGGAAACCATCCTCCTGCCCGGTGACCCGCTGCGCGCGAAGTTCATCGCCGAGAACTTCCTGGAAGATACCGTCCAGTTCAACGGTGTGCGCAATATGCTGGGGTTTACCGGCACCTATAACGGCAAGCCCATCTCCGTCATGGGCTCCGGCATGGGCATTCCCTCCATCGGGATCTACTCCTGGGAGCTCATCCACAACTACGGCGTAAAGAAGCTCATCCGTGTCGGCTCCATTGGCGCCATGCAGGAAGACATTGAGCTGCACGATGTCATCGTTGCTTCGTCGGCCTCCACCGATTCCAACTTCCTGAGCCAGTACAACCTGCCGGGCAGCTACGCCCCCACCGCCTCGTGGAAGCTCCTCAAGGCTTTGGTGGATCAGGCCGAAAAGCAGCAGGCCCATATCCACGTGGGCAATGTTTTGAGCTCGGATATCTTCTACAACTTTGACCAGAGCGTGAACGAGCGCTGGGCGCACATGGGTGTGCTCGGCGTAGAGATGGAATCCGCAGCACTCTATGCCACCGCGGCTGAGGCCGGCGTCGACGCCCTGGGACTTTTCACCGTGGCTGACAACCTGGTGCACGATACCCACCTCTCCGCGGAGGAACGCCAGACCGCCTTCCGCACCATGATTGAACTCGCGCTTCCCCTGAACGCGCTCGACTAAAAGGAACCTCTCCCCCGTGACTTCCACCCACCCCACCGCTTCCCCGCAGGACAAGCGGCCAGGCTCCGCAGTAAACCCCAAGGTTGCCGTACCTATCCTGCTCTTTGTCTTCGTCTTCTCGCTGGTTATTGATAACGGCTTTAAGACGATGACCATGCCGATCGCCGAGGCGCTCGACATCTCCGATACCACCGCCTCCCTTCAAGCTTCCCTCGCAGGCGTGATTATCGGCATCGGCGCCGTGGTCTACGCCGCGCTGGCGGATTCCATCTCCATCCGCAAGCTCATGCTCACCGGCGTTGTCCTCATCGCCGTGGGCTCGCTTTTGGCCTTCGCCTTTTCCAGCTTCTGGCCCATGGTGCTCACCGGCCGCCTCATCCAAACCACCGGCCTTGCCGCCGCAGAGACGCTGTATGTCATTTACGTGACCAAGCACTTGGGCGAGGCCGATCAAAAGACCTACCTCGGCTTTTCCACCGCCGCCTTCCAGGCCGGCCTGCTCATCGGCGCGTTGACCTCCGGCTTTATTTCCACCTATGTCTCGTGGACGGCGATGTTCCTCATCCCGCTCATTCTCATCCTGGCCATCCCGCCGATTATCAAGCTGGTGCCAGAAGATGAGGCTGTGGAAGGCCACCTCGACGCCCTGGGCCTGTTTTTCATCGCGGTCTTCGCCACCGGCCTGACCATGTTTATGCAGGAATTCAACTGGGCATGGCTCATCTTTGCTCTCCTTGGCGTCGTAGGCTTCATCATCCACATCGGCCGCGCCAAGCACCCCGTGGTCACCCCGGAGTTCTTTACTAACGGCCGCTACGTGTGGACCATCCTCATGGTCTTCTTCGTCTACTCCACCCAGATGGGCTTCATCTTCCTGCTGCCATTTGCCGCGCACGACCTGCATGGCATGAACATCGATAAGGCCTCCCTGCTGATGATCCCGGGCTATGTTTGCGCCATCCTCATCGGTATTTTCTCCGGCAAGATCGGTGCGGTTTTATCCTCCCGCGCCACCATCTACACCGCCTTCGGCCTGGTTGCCGGCGCACTAGTGGCGGCCGCGCTCTTCGTGCAGCTTCACGTCGCCGTACTCATCCTGGCCATCGTGGCCTTCGCCTCTGGCTTTGCGCTGATGTACGCCCCGCTGGTCAATACCGCGCTGCGCAATATCACCGCCGCCAAGTCCGGCATCGCCATCGGCTTTTATAACCTGACCATCAATATCGCCATCCCGCTGGGCATTGCCTATACGGCAAAGCTGCAGGACCTCACCAGCTATAACACCGTGCTGTGGATCCTCGCGGCCGTCGCCGCCATCGGCATTGCCCTGTACATCGTCTCTGACCTCAAGATGGCCCGTTCCGAATCCCGCCTCACCCGCTAAGGAGAACAATTATGACTTCCCGCACCGACGTTGCTTCCATCATCGACCACACCCTTCTCAAGCCGGAGGCCACCCCGGAACAGTTCCGCGCCTTGGTGAATGAGGCGGCCGAGCTGGGCACCTATTCCGTCTGTGTTTCCCCGTCCGCCCTGCCCATCGAGGTTCCTGATTCGCTGCATATTGCCACCGTCGTGGGCTTTCCTTCCGGTGCCGTAAAGCCGGAGATTAAGGCCGCTGAGGCGGCCCGCGCGGTTGCTGATGGCGCCGAAGAGGTGGACATGGTCATCAATATCCCGCTGGCCATCGAGGGCCGCGCCGAGGATCTGCAGGCCGAAATCCAGGCCGTGCGCGATGCTATCCCAGGCAAGGTGCTCAAGGTCATCATCGAGTCCGCCGCGCTTTCCGACGACGCCATTGTCCTCGCCTGCAAGGCCGCCGCAGCCGCCCAGGCGGATTTTGTCAAGACCTCCACTGGTTTCCACCCGGCCGGCGGCGCCTCCGTACACGCCGTTAAGCTCATGCGCGAGACCGTAGGCGACAAGCTGGGCGTGAAGGCCTCTGGCGGCATCCGCACCGCCAAGGACGCCTTGGCCATGATTGAGGCCGGCGCAACCCGCCTGGGCTTGTCTTCCTCCGCCCAGATCCTCGAGGAGCTCTAAGCCATGTCACAGGCCGCCACCGTGGATTATGACTACGCCCGCACCTGGGCCGAGCACGACCCCGATCCGGACACCGCCCGCCAGGTGATGACCTGGATTGAAGAGGGCAATACCGACGAGCTCGCCGCCGCCTTCGCCGGTCCCCTCGCCTTCGGCACCGCGGGCCTGCGCGCCGCCGTGGGCGCGGGCGAGTCCCGCATGAATCGCGCCGTAATCATCCGCACCACCTATGGGCTAATCTCCTGGCTCAAACAGCACGTGGACACCCCAGTGGTAGCCATTGGTTGCGATGCCCGCCACGGCTCCGCGCAGTTCCAGCGCGATGCCGCACAGGTCATCTCCGCGGCCGGCGGCAAGGCCTTGGTTCTGCCAGCGCAGAACCCCACTCCGCTGACCGCGTTCACGGTCCGCTCGCTCAAGGCGGATGCCGGCATTATGGTCACTGCCTCGCATAACCCGCCGGCCGATAATGGCTACAAGGTCTACCTGGGCGGCCGCATCGCCACCGGCCCAGCAGAAGGCGTACAGCTGGTCTCTCCCGCCGATGCCGAAATCGCCACCGCCATCGCCGCGGCACCCCATGCCGATGAAATCCCGCTAACCACCGAGAACATCGCGGACGTCGATACCCGCGCCGAGTACCTCGACCGCGCCGCGCAGCTCGTGGGCACACAAACCGATGTCACCATCGCGCTGACCGCCATGCACGGCGTCGGTGCCGCCTTGGGCGAAAAGCTACTGACCCGCTGCGGGTTCCGCGTCTCCCTGGTTCCTGAGCAGGCCCAACCGGATCCTGATTTCCCCACCGTCTCCTTCCCCAACCCGGAAGAGCCTGGCGCCCTCGACTTGGGCATCTGCCACGCTGAGAAGATCGGCGCCGATATTCTTATCGCTTATGACCCGGATGCGGATCGCTGCGCCGCCGCCGTGCCCACTTCCTCTGGCTCGTGGCGCCAGCTCACCGGCGATGAAACCGGCGCCCTTTTGGGCGACTATCTTGCCCGTCAGGGCGCGACAGGCAACTTCGCCAACTCGCTCGTCTCTTCCCGCCTGCTCGGGCGCATCGCCGCCCACTATGGCCTCGGCCACGAGGAGACCCTCACCGGTTTCAAGTGGATCGCCCGCACCCCGGACCTCGCCTTTGGTTATGAGGAAGCCATTGGATTCTGCCCCGACCCCACCGCTGTCCGCGACAAGGACGGCGTCGCTACCTCCGTAGTGCTCGCCAGCCTCGCGGCCGAGTGTAAGGTCGCAGGAACCACCTTGCTAGAGCGCCTAGAGGGCATCTACGCCACCGTTGGCGCCCTCTACACCCAGCCGCTGACCTTCCGCGTCGATGACCTCAGCATCATCGCCCAAGCGATGGATAAGGTCGCTTCCACCCCGCCCACTGAACTGGCTGGCTCCCCCGTAGCAAAGGTGGAGAAATTCGCCCAAGGCTCCAAGTTCTTCACCGACAACGATGACCGCGTCATCGTGCGCCCCTCCGGCACCGAGCCGAAGCTGAAGTGCTACCTCGAATCCCCCGACGCCGACCGCCTCGATGCTATAGCGGCCGACCTGCGCGCCTACTTCGGGATTTAAAAGATGTAGCCGCAGGTACGACGGAACCCCGCAAGCTTTTGCTTGCGGGGTTCATTCTGTGCCAGGTAGAAGATTCGAACTTCTGAAGGCAATGCCGGCGGATTTACAGTCCGCTCCCTTTGGCCGCTCGGGCAACCTGGCATGCACTGTGTGGTGCGAGTAAGTACTTTACTACGAACCACCCTCCCACCTACAAATCGCCAGCGCATGGGGGAAGAATGGGCGGGAAAGAGGGGCGTCGCCAAGCAGCTAGCCCACGCGGCGCACCGTGTAATCCGCCAATTGACGCAAGGCCTGGCTCGCGGAGTTCTCCGGTAGCACGGCGAGCTGCTCCTCCACCGTGCGCAGGTAGGCTTTGATGTCCTCCAGCGCCTTCTGACGGCCACCAGATTGGTGCAGCAGCTCGATGGCGCGCTCCACCTCGGCGTCGGAATGCAGCGGGCCAGTAAGCAGCTCACGCAGCTTGTCGCCCACTTCGCCCTCTTCCTCCAAGGCGTAGAGAACCGGCAGGGTAAATACGCCCTCGCGCAGGTCCGTGCCCGGGGTCTTACCGGATTCCTTTGGGTCAGAGAAGATGTCGATGACATCGTCCACAATCTGGAAGATCATGCCGATGGCACCACCAATGCGGTGCAGGGCTGCGGCATGCTCGGCCGAGGCGCCGGAGTGGTAGGCACCCAGGTAACCAGCAGAGGCGATGAGCACCGCGGTCTTTTCACGGATAACGGCCGTGTAGTGCTCCACGGCATTGGCCTCACCCGCGCCGATGGTCTCGCGCATCTGGCCGGTAACCAGCTCTTCAAAGGTATCGGCAAAGTGGCCCACGGTGTGGGTATCCAGCTCGCTCATCAGGCGGGACGCGTGCGCCAAGAGCGCATCGCCGGCGAGGATGGCCACGGAGTTATTCCACCGCGAATTGGCAGACTCCACGCCGCGGCGGCGGTCCGCCTCATCCATGACATCGTCATGATAAAGGGTGGCCACGTGCACCATCTCCACGACGGTGGCGGCCTTAACAACCTCTTCGCAGCCCGGACGCGGACCATACTCGGAGGCCAACAGCGCCATCATGGGGCGAAAGCGCTTGCCACCGGCCTGTGACAGGTGGCTGACCTTATCCTTTAAGAAGTCCTGGCCGCGGTCGATTTCACTGCGCAGCTTGTCTTCTACTGCTTTCATGCCCGCGCCAATGCGCTCATTGAGCTGCGGATCACCAAGATCCACGTGCGTGGCATGCGATTGACCGTGAGTCATTAAATAGTGTTCCTTGCAACTAAAAGCCAGAGATAATCGACTACCTACCGTAGTCCAAACTGCGCCCCTAAACACACTCGAGGGGTCGAACTCATGCAATGATAGTCCTCATGTCGGAGCAGATCGATTCCCAAACCTATGTCGAGGTCGCCATCATTGGCGCTGGGCCGGCCGGAGCCGCCGCCGCGATTCATGCCGCACGCGCCGGTTATGACACCCTCCTTATTGATTCCGCGACGTTTCCCCGCGATAAAACCTGCGGCGACGGGCTCACCCCGCGCGCAATGCACCAGCTCGATGAGCTCGGCATTGCGGTCAACGCCTCCTATCGCAATCGCGGCCTGAAGCTGCACGGCTACGGCGGCGATATTACCGCGCCCTGGCCGAAGACCTACCCTTCCCAGGTCGGCACGGCCCTGCCGCGCTTCCGCTTTGATGCCCTGCTTGCCGACGCCGCCCGGAAAGCCGGCGCCACCCTCCTCACCGGCACCCCCGCCACCGATCCGGTAATGGAGGGAAACCGCGTGACCTCCTTCCGCGTGGGCGAGGCCACCGTGCATGCCAAGTGGGTCATCGTGGCCGATGGCGTGCGCTCTACCTTTGGTAAGAAGCTCGGCCGCACCTGGCACCGCGAGGAGGTCTATGGCATTGCCGCACGCTCCTATGCTTCCTCTACGCATGCCACCGAGCCCTGGATGCACTCCCACGTTGAGCTCAAGGACGAAGGCGGCGAGGTGCAACCCGGCTATGGCTGGATCTTCCCGCTCGGCGCCGAGCTAGGTCAGGTCAACATCGGCCTCGGCGCGCTCTCAACCGCGCAGCGCCCAGCCAAGATCAACACCAAGAAGCTGCTCGAGTTCTACGCCGCCCAACAGCGCCCCGAGTGGGGACTCGGCGAGATTGAGCACGTCACCTCTGCCCTGCTGCCCATGGGCGGTGCGGTGTCCAACGTCGCCGGCGCCAATTGGATGATCATTGGCGATGCCGCCGCCTGCATCAATCCCCTCAACGGCGAGGGCATCGATTACGGCTTAGAGACCGCCGCGCTGGCCGTAGCCCTGCTCGGCCCGAAGGATTTCACCCTGGCCTGGCCGGCCGTCTTGCGCGAGCACTACGGCGAGTCCTTCCTCTTGGCCCGCACGGCCGCGCGCCTGCTCACTTATCCGCAGTTCCTACCGCTGGCCGGCCCACTGGCCCTGCGCGGACCCATCGGCCGCATGCTCATGCCGGCCGCCGCGCGCCTGATGGGCAACCTCATTACTGACGATGACCGCGACCTCATCGCACGCACCTGGCGCGCCGCCGGCCGCACGGTCTCGTCCCTTCGCCGCGATACGCCCCTCTGGGATTCAACCGCGACTTAACCCCTGCTCCCCCAGGCACGGGCGGAGCAGCGCCTAAGCTGGCTTTACCGCCGAGTGCAGCGCCACGATGCCGAAGGTAAGGTTCTGCCAGCCGGCCTCGGCCCAACCATTGCGATTGATAACCGCGGCAAGCTCCTCCTGCCCCGGCCACGCACGAATGGATTCCGCGAGGTAGATATAAGCCTCCGGATTAGAAGAGACCAGGCGCGCTACCGGCGGGAGCAGGCGCATCAAGTATTCCTTGTACACGGTGCCAAAAATCGGTACCACCGGGGTGGAAAATTCCGCCACCGCAAGGCGCCCGCCCGGCTTGGTCACGCGCGCCATTTCGCGCAGGCCGAGCTCAAAGTCGTGGATATTGCGCAGGCCATAAGAGATGGTCACGGCGTCAAAGGTGTTATCCGCAAACGGCAGCTTCATGCCATCGCCAGCCACCTTGGGCACGTCGCGCTCACGGCCGGCGGCCAGCATGCCACGAGAGAAATCACACGCCACGCACCACGCACCGGACTTGGAAAGTTCCACGGTGGACACGGCCGTGCCCGCTGCGAGGTCGAGAACCTTCTCGCCCGGCTTAAGGTTCAAACGCTCGCGGGTGCGCTTGCGCCAGTGCGCGTCCTGCCCAAAGGACAGCACGGTATTGGTGAGGTCGTATTTCTCGCCCACGGCGTCAAACATGCGCGCCACATCGAAGGGCTTTTTATCCAGATCTGCCTTAGACACAAATGATCAGTCTAGGCTACGCGGGCGCCAAGGGCACGAGCCGCCCATCGCGGCAGCTCCGGACGCTGGCCCAGAATGGTCAGTGGCACCCGGCGAGTATCCTCCAGTACCTCTTCGTAATAGCCCACGAGCTGCTCGCACAGTGCTTTCCACGTCTTGGAGGAAATGGACTCGCGGGCATTGTCTCGCATTTCCTGGTGGATCTCCGGATTGAGCAGAGCGTCCACCGCATTGGGAAGGTCTTCCACAAAGGTCTGTACATCCAGCAGAAGGCCGTTATAGCCCTCGTCGATGAGGTCTACCGGGCCACCAGCCCGCGGCCCGATGGTCGGCACGCCGGAGGCCTGCGCCTCCTGGATGGACTGACAGAAGGTCTCGAACTCGCCGGCGTGGACGAAGACGTCCAAGGAAGCATAGGCGGCGGCGAGGTCTTCGCCGGACAGCGCACCGGTAAAGACGGCGCCGGGCAGCTGGGCTTCCAACAGCGGTCGCTCCGGCCCATCACCCACGATGACCAGCTGAATATCCTCGCGCCCATTGAGCGCCGAGAGCCGGTGCACGCCCTTTTCCGCGGCGAGGCGGCCGACAAATCCAACCACATTCTTGGTGCCGCTCGGATCCCAGCTGCGGCGCAGCTCGTCAGAGCGCTTGGACGGATGGAATAGCTCCGCGTTCACGCCGCGGCCCCAATGGCGCACATTCTTGATGTGGTGCTTTTCCAAGTCCCGGATGGTCAGTGAGGACGGTGCCAGGGTCATCTGGCAAGAGTTATGAATCGTGCGCAGCCATTCCCACACGCCATAGGCCAGCGCGGAGGCATGGTACTTGGTGGCAAATCCGGCAACATCGGTCTGGTACAGCGCCACGGCCGGTATGCGCTGCTGGCGGGCGGAGAAGGCGCCCGCCGCGCCGAGTACGAAGGGGCTGGCCAGGTGAATGATATCCGGCTTGAAGTCACGCAGCGCCTCATCTACCGCTGTGGTAGGCACGCCCACCGGCAGCGAATCCACCAGCGGCACGCGCACGGTGGGCACACGGTAGATGGGAAATCCTAGGTAGTCCGGGATTTCCTCCTGCCCCTCACGGGCGCCCGGCGCGATGACGATGGCCTCTTGGCCCGTCTCGTGCAGGTGCTCTAAAACGCGCAGCACGGAGTTGGTCACACCATTGACATTGGGGAGGAAGGATTCAGCCACGATCGCAACACGCATGCCACCATCATGGCCCATTTTCTTAAGTTTATGGTGAAGCCAGCGGAAAATCTTGGTTAATTATTTCTCCGCGCGGCGGGTAAAGAAGCTAATCAGCTTCCACATCACGGCCGCGATGAGCGTGGCAACTATCCCTACCGAGAGCGCCGGGATAATGGCCAGAGTCCATTCGCGGCCTTCGACCTTGACCAGGTCTGGGTCGTCTTGAGCGTATTGCACCCACACCTGCTGCCCCTCGCCCAGCCCACTGGGATAGAGCAGCCCGTGCTGTGGGGTGTGGTAAATCCCCTCACTGTCTTGGAAATCCACCGTGGTGCGCAGCATGCCCACATCCTTGACCGTGGCCAAAGCACGCGCGGGGTGGCTGGCGATGGCGTGGTCATTCAGCGCCGGCCCAATGACCATGCCCACCACACCCACCAGCGCGGCTAAATACAGCGCCAGCGTCAGCTGGTGCAGGCGGCGGCGATAGACCGCGGGCGTATAGCGCGGCACCACGGCCGCGTGCGGCTTATGCTGCGGCGGGGCCACTTACTGGCCTACCTTTGCTGTGAGCTTCTCATTGAGCGCCCGGCGCGTGGCACGGGTGGTCTTGGCCTCCACGACGGTAATTCCGGTGGAGTATTCCTTCAGCTCCGCCAACGTATCCAATAGCTCCTGCGGGGTGGTCACCTCGCGGTAGTCTGCTTCATAGGCTTCTGCCAGCTTGCCGACGTCCACCCCATGCGGCGTTCCAAACGCCGGCTCGAAGGACTCGCGCAGCGCATCGGCGCCTTGTTCCAGGGTCTCAAAGATGCCGCCGCCATTGTCATTGGCCACCACGATGGTGAGGTTTTCCGGTCGCGCTTGGTCTTCCGGGATGAGCAGGCTATTTGCGTCATGTAAGAAGGTGACATCGCCCATGAGCGCCATAACTCGCGGGGCGCGCCAGTTGGTGGGATCCAGCGATTGTGTGGCCAAGGAAATGCCGATGGCTTGGGCGATAGTGCCGTCGATGCCGGCCGCCCCGCGCGGCGAGTAGGTATCCACGCCGTCGAAAGGCAGGCCCACCATGGAGGCATCACGCACCGGGTTCGAAGCGCCGAGCACCAGGGTGTCATTGACGGAGAGCGTATCGCCCACCGCGGCCGCGACGTGCAGCCCGGTAAATCCCAGTTCTTCATCCTCGAGGGTCTCGCGCACGGCTTGCCCAGCCATATCGGTTGCGCCTTCGCAGATCTTCATCCACTCGCGGCTCGGCTCACCGGTGACCTTGACGGTGGTGCCAAGCCGAGCGTCTTGGCCGCGCTGGTTGGTGAAGTCCTTGGTGCGCGAGAGCACCACCAGCTCAATATCCGGATCGTTCATCAGCGCTAGCACGCCACGGTGCAGCGTCGGATGCCCTACGACGATGACCTGCTCCACCTTGGTATTGACCACATAATCATTCGCGGAGACCTGCGCCTTGCGGAAGATATGTGCCGCCGCCGGATGCACCGGATGATACGGGCCCGGCGCGCTCGGCTCCGCAATGGTCGGCACGTCTTGGAGGCCTTCTACCTCCCAGGCCTCGTCGCCCGCAATGACCAGCGTGTTCTTGCTCAAATCCACGGCCACCTCACCGTGGTCGACAAAGGCTGGTGCGGCCTCGCGCACGCCGTCGCCGGAGGTG
This sequence comes from Corynebacterium sp. MSK150, assembly GCF_030229215.1. NCBI lineage: Bacteria > Bacillati > Actinomycetota > Actinomycetes > Mycobacteriales > Corynebacteriaceae > Corynebacterium > Corynebacterium sp. MSK150. The sequence continues at coordinate 58,545 of NZ_JASPHM010000011.1, read as the reverse complement.
TGGTCTGGCAGGGTGGCGCTGACAAGCGGGGCATCAAAGGCCACATTGATGTGTACCTGTAGGTCTTCGCGGAAACGCTGGGCCATAGCCGCGATATCGTCCGCGCCGGTGACCTGGGTGGTGTCCGCATAGACGCCGAAGATGCCCTGCTGCTCGATGGTCTGCGACGCCCCCGTGCCCACCAGGCGCTCCGGCCGGTCCGCGCTAATAATCGCCAGCGGCGTATGGGAATAGTGTGCCTCCACCACGGCCGGCAAAGTATTGGCTACCGCAGTTCCCGAGGTCATCACCACGCCCACGTGGCGGCGCTGCACCCGCGCCATACCCAGGGCGGTAAACGCTCCCCCGCGCTCGTCCAGGCGGGTGTGTACGCGGATATCATCACGCGCCAGCAGCGCCAGCGACAGCGGCGCGTTGCGGGAACCAGGGCACAGGACGACATCCGTGAGGTGGCGCGCCAGTTGGGCGGCTACCTTCTCAGCCAACTGCATCGATTCATTCATGCCGCCCGATTTTACCTGCCCGCGCGCCATTTCCCTTACCGGGCAGGTGCTGGGCGCTTAGTTCTGAGCGCCCTGCTGGTTGGCCGACTGCTCGCCGCCGCTCAGGAGGTCATTGAGGAGGCCCTCAATGTCCACGTCGCTACCCTTATCCAGCTGGTCTTGTACCTCTGGTGGCAGCTCGGTCGGGATATCGGACGGCAGGTCATTCTGGAAGTCCGGCAGCTTCGGCAGATTATTGGAGTTCTCATCCTGCGTATCCGGCTCTTCGGTCTGGGTCACGGTGGTGGGAACTTCCGTGGTCAGCGTTTCCGTCACCGGCTGTGGGTCCGGCTTATCCGCCTCGTCCGCGGCATTGCGCCATAGGAAAAACAGGACCGCCGCGGCCAGTACTGCAAGTACCGCGATGGCTGCGAAGACGCCGGCCATGGCGCCACCGCCGCCGCCCTTCTTCTTGCGCTTTTCCGGCTGGTCCGGATCATAGTTCGACGGCACCGGCTCGTACTCGGGCTGCTGCGCGTACTGCTGGCCATATGCCTGCCCGGCCGGCTGCTGATAGTTCTGGCCGTAGCTTTGCTGCTGGCCGTAGCCCTGCTGATAGCCAGCGGCCGCATCGAATTGACGAGTCTCATTCTGCGGCTGCTGCTCGCCTGGGAAGTACTGCTTGGGGTGCTCGCGGCGCGCTTGGTCGCGGCTGGGGCCGGCGGCATTATCGGGCACACGGCCTATCTGGCGCGTGGCATCATCCGCCGGGCTGGACCAGCTGCGGGTTTCATTATTATCGCCATGAGGGCCTTTAGTAGTCATACCCTCTACCTCTACCCCATTTTGCTGTGAGATCCCAGAGAGGAATCCCACAGCTTACGGGCAGCTAAGGCTCGCCGCTTAGTGCGCTTGGCGTGCGCTCAAAGCACGGCCGGTGGCGGTATCCTCTGCGGCGACCTGCGCCGGGGTGGCATCCGCGATGATGCGGCCGCCATCTTCGCCAGCGCCCGGGCCCATCTCAATGATGCGGTCCGCATGCGCCATGACCGAAAGATCATGCTCGACGACGATTACCGTATGGCCCGCATCCGCCAGCTTGTGCAGCTCGGTATTGAGCAGGTCGATATCGGCTGGGTGCAGGCCCGTGGTGGGCTCGTCCAGCAGGTAGACCGTGTGGCCGCGACGCGAGTTGCGGGAGCGCTGCAGCTCCGTGGCCAGCTTGATGCGCTGGGCCTCGCCGCCAGACAGCTCCGGCGCGCCCTGGCCCAGGCGGAGGTAGCCCAGACCGACGGCCTGCAGCGTGGCGATGGCGCGGTAAATCTTTTCTTCCTCGGCAAAGACCTCCGCGGCCTCATCTACGGTGAGCTCCAAGATGTCCGCGATGGTGCGGCCCTGCCAGGTCACCTCCAAGGTCTCGTCGTTGAAGCGAGCGCCGTCGCACTCCGGGCAGGTGGTGTACGAGCCTGGCAAGAAGACCAGCTCCACCTCGATCTTGCCCGCGCCGCCGCAGGTGGGGCACTGGCCTTGCTTTACGTTGTAAGAAAAGCGCGAGACCGTCCACTTGCGCTGCTTGGCCTCGTCGGTGGAGGCGAAGAGCTTACGGACGTTATCGAAAAGCCCGGTATAGGTTGCCAGCGTGGAACGCGGGGTGCGGCCGATGGGCTTCTGGGTAATCTGCACGACGCGCTTTACTCGCTCAAAGCCCTCCGTGCTCTCCACGGACCAGCCCTTGTCCTCGGTCTCTTCCTCATCGGAAACAGCCGTGGCGGACTGTCGCAGCAGGCCAGCCAGCACCGTGCTGACCAGGGTGGACTTGCCCGAACCGGAGACACCGGCGACCGCTGTGAATTGGCCCAAGCCAAAGTCCACATCCAGGTTGTCGATGCTGCGTGCGTTAATGCCGCGCAGGGCAAGGTGGGAGGAGGGGGTGCGGGGGTCGTCGGCAAGCGCGAACGTGCGGTGAGCCAGCGCGTTGGCGGTAGGGGTATCCGCGTCGTAGTCTGCGACCGGGCCCGAATAAACGACGTTGCCGCCGCGCTCGCCTGCTAGCGGGCCGACGTCAACCAGCCAGTCCGCCTGCGCGACCAAATCCATGTCATGCTCCACCAAGAGCACGGAGTTGCCGGCCGCGATGAAACGGCGGCACATATCCATGACCGCGTCGCGCTCATCGGGGTGCAGGCCGGCCGAGGGCTCGTCGAGCACATAGGCCACGCCGAAGAGGCCAGAGCGCAGCTGCGCCGCCAAACGGATGCGCTGCATCTCGCCGCCGGACAGGCTTTGCGTCGGCCGATCCAGGCTGAGGTGAGCCAAGCCAAGTTCAAGCGCCGAGGTCAACGCGGGCAAAATCTGCCGCAGGAGCAAATCCTCGGCCGAATTCTCCTCCGGGTTCTGCTTGCTGAGCACCTCATGCACCCTATCCAGCGGCAGCGCGCCCAGCTCATCGATAGGCATGCCCGCATAGGTCACCTTCAGTGCGGCCGGGTTGAGGCGGCGGCCGCCACAGGTCTCGCACTCGCGGGATTCCATATAGGACAGGGTGCGCTTGCGTAGCGTATCCGATTGGGTCTCCGCCAGCGTCTTATTGAGATAGCTGGCCACCGAGCGCCACGTTCCCTCATAATTGCGCTGAATCTGGTCCTTGCCACGCAAAGGCTTGACCGTGACTACGGGGCGCTCGTCCGTGAAGAGGATCCAGTCGCGGTCTTCTTGCGGTAGGTCCTGCCAGGGCGAGTCTAGGTCATAGCCTAGGTTCATCAGGATGTCGTGGAAGTTCTTGCCGGCCCAGGCACCGGGCCATGCTTGGATGGCGCCTTCCTCGATAGAGAGGGTGGGATCCGGGACCATGGACTTCTCGGTGGGCTCGTGGACCACGCCCGTGCCGTGGCACTGCGGGCACATGCCCTCCGGGGTATTGGGCGAGAAGGAATCCGAGTACAGGCCCTCCGGGTTATCCCCGGCGCGCGAATAGAGCAGGCGCACGCTATTGGAGAGCGCGGACACGGTGCCCACCGTGGAGCGCGCACCGCCGCCGGAGGTGGATTGTTGCAGCGCGACCGTCGGCGGCAGGCCCTCTACCTGGCTAACCTGCGGATCGACGGCCGAACTAATGAGGCGTCGGGCGAAGGGCGCCACCGATTCGAGATAGCGGCGCTGGCCTTCGCCGTGAATCGTGCCGAATGCCAGCGAAGACTTGCCCGAACCAGACACACCCGTAACCGCAACGAGCTTGCCGCGGGGCATATCGACGTCGACGTTGCGCAGATTGTGCAGGTGGGCATCGCGGACCTTGATAGTAGACATGTCCCCTAGCGTACGCACAGGTGGCGGGTTGGGCAGCGAGAATTGACTGCTCCGGCGTGGAGGTTTCACCAGAGCTTGCTCTAGGCCCTAGTCAGCAAGGTGCGATTCAGAAAGGTGCGGCCAGCAGGCGCGCACGCGGTCGAACCACCAATCGCGGCGTTCAGCGGGGGCGGCGAGTGCAGCGAGACGGTCTGGGTCGGGGGCGAGGATATCGGCGGGAAGGTGGCCATCGATAAGCGGGCGCGGCGCGGTGACGTCTTCTTCAAAAAGGGAGCCGGTGGCAAGGCCGGCGGCAGCCGGGGTGACATCGATGTCCTCGTCGTCGTAGATGCGCGGGAGGGCGGCGACGGCCGCAAGGCCCATATTGATCCCAATGGAGGTATCGAGCGCGGAGGCCACCGTGATATCCATGTGGCGCTGGCGCAGGTGTTGGGCCACCTCGAGGACGCGGCGCACGCCGCCAAGCGGGGCGGGCTTGACCACGGCGACATCCGCGGCCTGCAATTCGGCGACGCGATAAGGGTCGGCGACCTTCCGGATGGATTCATCGGCGGCGACGCGCACAAAGAGGCCGGCGCGCATAAGGCGGCCACGGACCTGGGCAAGCTCCTCAGTGGTGGCGCAGGGCTGTTCCATATAGTCCAGCGGCATCATCATCTGCGCGGCCTCGACCGCTTCATCGACGCTCCAGCCGCCGTTCGCGTCCACGCGCAGGATGGGGATATCGCCGCGTTGGGTGACGGCGTCGCGGACGGCGCGGACGCGAGCGGCGTCGTCGGCAAGCGTGTGTCCCTTCTCCGCCACCTTGATTTTGAAGGTGCGGCAGCCGGGGTAGCGCTCCACCACGGCCGGGACCTCGCTGGCGGGTACGGCCGGAATGGTGGCGTTGACCTCGATGGAATCGCGGACCGGCTCCGGGAAGCCCTCGTAGGCGGCCTCGAGCCCGGCGCGTAGCCACGCAGCGGACTCGGCCGGGCCGTATTCCAGGAAGGGCGCAAACTCGCCCCAGCCGGCCGGACCCTCGATGAGCAGGGCCTCCCTGGTGGTAATGCCGCGGAAACGCACGGCGAGAGGGAGGGAGACTACGTGGGCGCGGTCGAGGACGTCATCGATATGCATGGCCTTCATGGTAGCGCTCGCCAGCCGTTGACCCCTCCCCCGCTCTGCGCTATTTTGGGGACCTATACCAATAAAGGAGGAATTATGCTGCTAGCTGAGGCATTGGCGGAGCGCGCGCAGGCGCAGGAGCGCCTCAATAGTCTGCACGAGCGGCTGCTGACCGTGGCCCGCGTGCAGGAGGGCGATACCCCGGATGAGGATCCGCAGGAGCTGCTGCGCGAGCTCGACGGCGTGGCCGGGCGCATCGATGAGCTGGTGCAGGCCATCAATGCGACGAATATCGCTACCGCCTTTGATGAGAAGATGAACCTAATGGAAGCCCTCGCGCTTCGCGACGGCCTCTTGCGCAAACGCCGCATCTACCACGACTTGGCGCAGCGGGCGGGCACTCGCTCGGATCGCTATTCCCGCACCGAGATTAAGTTTGTCTCCACCATCCCGGTGGCGGATCTGCGCAAGCGCGTCGACGATTTGTCTAAGCAGTACCGTGAGCTGGATACCCGCATCCAGCAGCTGAACTGGAATACCGAACTGAAAACCGGATAGTCATCTCGCGCGCTGCTTAAAGCGCGCGATGGTAGCCCACACACCTGCAGCGAGCAGGCCCCCACCCATGGAGGGGAAAATCCTGGGACCCTGGCCCCCTTTAGCGCTTTAAGGGGCGGGGAGTTCGAGTCTCCCCATGGCATGGAGTACCGCGCTGGTATGGCGTACACGGGTATTATGCGGGGCAACAACCTCGCAGTATCGCGTATTGATTATTACCGGCCTGCTGGGCAGTGTGTGGGTGAGGGTTGGGAATGGGGACTATTCTTCTTTTGCCACTAAGCTGGCCATCATGAGCGAGCAGAAAAAATACAGCACCGATAATCCGTTCCGCCCGGAATTGTGGCATGCCGTAGAAGGTTTTGAGGACCTGACGGATATCACCTACCACCGGCTCAACGGCGAGGGCCGCAAGAACGGCATCGTGCGCATCGCCTTCGACCGTCCAGAGGTGCGCAATGCGTTTCGCCCGCATACCGTAGATGAGCTCTACCGCGCCTTGGACCACGCCCGCCGCACGCCGGATGTGGGAACGATTTTGCTCACCGGCAATGGCCCCTCCGAAAAGGACGGCGGCTGGGCGTTTTGTTCTGGCGGCGACCAGCGCATTCGCGGCCGCTCCGGATACCGCTACGCCACCGAGCACGCCCACGATGACGCCACTGCGGATGAATCCACCGTGGACACCGCCCGCGAGAAGGTGGAGGGCGGCCGCCTGCATATCCTCGAAGTCCAGCGCCTTATCCGCACCATGCCCAAGGTGGTCATCGCCGTGGTCAATGGTTGGGCGGCCGGCGGCGGACACTCGCTGCACGTGGTCTGCGATATGACGGTCGCCTCCCGCCAAGAAGCACGCTTCAAGCAGACGGACGCGGACGTGGGATCCTTCGACGCCGGCTATGGCTCGGCGTACCTGGCCAAGATGGTGGGCCAGAAATTCGCCCGCGAAATCTTCTTCTTGGGCCGTACCTACGATGCCCAGCGCATGTACGAAATGGGCGCGGTCAATGAGGTCGCAGACCACGGCGAGCTCGAAGACGCCGCCATCCGCATGGGACAGGAGATCAACATGAAGTCCCCCACCGCCCAGCGCATGCTGAAGTTCGCCTTCAACCTCACCGATGATGGCCTGATGGGCCAGCAGGTCTTCGCCGGCGAGGCGACCCGCCTGGCGTACATGACCGACGAGGCCGTCGAGGGCAAAGAAGCATTCCTCGAAAAGCGCGACCCGCAGTGGGAGCAGTTCCCGTATTACTACTAGCCAGGAGTTAGCACGATGTGGATTTTCGCCATCGGCTTGGCCACACTTGCACTGGCGGGCGTCATCGTCTCGCGAGTGTGGATGCTCAAGCGTATCAAGGATGCGCAGGACAGCGGGGAGCGTCCCTTCGATCAGGAGGACACCCCGCGCAATCCATACATGTAGCGGAGTAAATGGCGTGGGACGCCCTCGGACCGGAGTGAGACATCTCAAGCAATTGTGGACATGCCCATAGTTAATACTTAAAGTGTCGAACATGAAACTCTGCAACTCATTCGTCATGCTCGCAGCACGCGTCACCCTGGGCGTAATTCTCATCGCCCAGGGCTGGCAAACGTTCTCCGAATGGACCGTCGCCGTCGCGGGCCTGATGCTCGCCGCCGGCCCCGGCATACGCTCCCTGGATCAGCTCCCCTTCAGCAAAAAGGCAAAAGTAGCCAAATAAGGCCACCGCTTCCTAGCCTCTCACTTCACTCATTGAAGTGAGAGGCATTTTTAAATTTTGGCAGCTTAAGGAAGAGATAGGACCACCTAAGTTCATTACGTTGAACAATCTAGTTCAAGGGTGCTAGTGTTTGTTGAGTTCACTTCTCCTAATACAAAGGAAGTTCATTATGAGCTCAAATCACAGCACCCCACGCCGGCCCCTACAGCGCATTCTCGCAGGCACCTGCGCCCTCGCACTCGGCGCCAGCCTCGCCGCTTGCAGCGCCTCGAAGGAATCCATCGACGCTGCAAAGCCGAAGGACGGCGACACCGTCAAGGCCGTGGCCACGACTACCCAGATCTGCGACTACCTCACCCAGGTAGCCGCCGGCGGCCTCAAGCTCCACAAGGTCGACTCCCAGGGTGCGGAGACCAACTCCGGCGAGGGCCCAGTGACCCTCGACCTCACCTGTTTGCTCGCCCCCAACGCCAGCGCCCACGAGCACGAGATGACCCCACAGCAGATGCAGGCGCTCTCCCAGGCCGACTACATGTTCGTCAACGGAGTCGACCTCGAGCACTTCCTCGACCAAGCCGTGGACTCCTCCGGCTTCCACGGCGTCATGGCCGTGACCTCGGGCGTCAAGAGCGAAGGTATGGGCGATGGCAACGGCAAGTACACCATCGACGAGGGCATCGAGCACGTGAGCCCGCGCCCGTGGCCTTTCCCGGGGGAGGACGGCGAGGCCCCAGAATTCAAGTACGACCCGCACGTGTGGACCTCCCCGAAGCAGGCCAAGATTCAGGTCGACAACATCGTCAACACGTTGTCCCAGGCCTCCCCGCAGGCCAAGGACGCCTTCACCGCCGCCGGCAAGAAGTACACCGACCAGTTGGAGGACCTCGACAAGTGGGCCAGCGATTCCATGTCCGCAGTTCCTGAGCAAGACCGCGTGCTCTTCTCTTCCCACGACGCCTTCGGCTACTTCTCAAACGCATACGGCGTGAAGTTCATCGGCTCCGCACTGTCTGACTTCAACAACCAGCAGGACGCCACCTCGCGCCACATCGACGAGCAGGCAAAGCAGATCCGCGAGTCCGGTGCCAAGGCCATCTTTGCGGAGAATTCCAACAGCTCGAAGTCCATCGAGGCCATCGCCCGCGCCGCAGGCGTCAAGGCGGTTACATCCGACGACGCTTTGTACGGCGACTCGCTAGGTGTGCCAGGCAGTGAGGGCGAGACCTACATCGGATCCATCGTCCACAACATCAACACCCTGGTCAGCGCCTGGGACTCCGAACAGCAACCGTTGCCGGAATCGCTGCAGGCATTCGACGTCGCCAAGCGCAAGTAGCTCTATATGTCTTCCCCATTAATCACTCTGCGCAATGCCACCTGCGGCTATGGCGCCCGGGATATCCTCACCGACGTTGATCTTGAGATCCGCGCGAGCGAGGCCGTGGCGCTCCTGGGGGCCAACGGCGCGGGCAAGTCTACGCTGCTCAAGGCAATCACTGGCCTGGCTGCCTTGCGCGGCATGGCCACCATCGACGCCTCGCTCGGCTACGTCCCGCAGTACCAAGACTCCGACCTGAGTTTTCCCGTCACGGCTTACAAGGTCGTGGAAATGGGCCTTTTGCCATCAGTGAGCTGGTGGCATAGGTGCACGAGCATGCGTAGCTATCGCGGCCATGTACTCAATGCCCTGCGACAAGTGGGGATGGAGCACCTCGCCGAGACGCGGTTTGGCCAGCTCTCGGGAGGGCAGCGCCAGCGCGTGCTCATCGCGCGCGCGTTGGTTTCGGCCCCGGAGCTGGTGCTTCTCGACGAACCCTTCAACGGGCTTGATCAAGAAAGCCGCCGAATCCTGATTCAGATCATTGCGGATCTCAAGGAAGCAGGAATCGCCCTGCTCGTCTCCACTCACGACCCCATCTTGGCGCAGCACACCTGCGACTGGGCGGCGTTTGTGCTCGACGGCAAGGTCCACACCATGGGAACCGAGGAAGCAGTGGAAACCTATATGGAGCAAGGTGCGCGACTGTAATGGAGCAGATTCTCTTCGCCCCGTACCTGCGCAATGCCTTCCTCTTCCTGCTGTGCCTATCGATTGTGGGGGCTGTCATTAGCGTCCTCGTTAATCTCCGCCGCATGGAATTTACGGTGGAAGCCCTCGTGCACTCGGTTTTTCCAGGCATCGTGGTAGGGCTCATCGTGGGCGGCATCCCGGGCATCGTGCCGGGTGCGGCCGCGGTGGCCACGGTGACGGTGCTGGTGCTGGCTTCTCTAGGTTCTGGGCGGCGCCAGTCAGCGCGGAAGCTGGATATAGAAGCCGGAACGGCCGTGGTGCTGACCTTCATGTACGGCATCGGCGTGGTCATCAGTTTGGCCTATGGCGACAAGTCCGGGCAGCTGGAGGCGCTCATGTTTGGCCGGCTTCTCGACGTCACGCAGTCCAGGCTGGCAACCTCCGTCACGCTCTGCGTGATTGCGGCACTGCTCATCCTGACAACCTGGCGCATGCAGATTCTCGTCGCTTTCGATACAGCAGCGGCCCGCGCCATGGGCGTCAACGTGGCGGCTTATGAGCTCATTGCGAATGTCGCGGTTGGCCTAATCGTGGTGGCGGCTAGCTCGGCAGTGGGTGTGTTGCTGGTTATCGGTTTTATTGTCATTCCAGGCCTCTCGGCGCGCTTGATCGCAGGATCCCCGCGCAGCATGTGCTTCTGGGCTGCGGGCTTGTCCACGCTGGCAGTGGTGGTGGGATTTGCCATCATGCTGTCCCAAACCGCGCACCAGATTTCGCCGCAGGCAATCGTCAGCTTGATGCTGGTTGTCACCGTGCCGCTAGCGGGCTTGAAGGGGGTATTTAGCTAATGGGACTGTCTCATCTTGATCCAGAGATCCTGCGGATGCCCCTCCTTGAGGCCATTGCTGTGGGATGTTTATCTGGCTTGGTTGGAACCTTGATGGTCATGGGCAAGCGCGTCTTTTTCGCCGAGAGCCTGTCGCACGGAATCTTCCCCGGCGCGGTGCTCGGCGTAGTGGTGGCCAACCTTCTGAGCTTGGATCTCTCCACGGGTTTGATGGTGGGCGCGGCACTGTTCTGCCTACCTTTGGCCTGGCTTATGCGGTGGTTGAGTACCGTCGAGGGCATTTCTTCGACCGCTGCCGCCGGCGTGACGCTCACCCTGGGATTTTCCCTGGGCATCTTGTTGCTGCGCTGGTTCCAACCGCTACCTATCCACGTGGATAGCTTTCTCGTGGGCTCGCTGACCACTGTCAATGCGCAGGATGTCTGGTTTGTCAGCGCCCTGGTGGTGGTCAGCCTTGGCGTGCTGGTAGCATTTCGCCGGACGTTGGTCTCCTTCTACTTCGACCAGACGTCCTTCCGCGCACAAGGTGGAAATCCCGGCTGCTATGACTTGCTTACCCTCACGCTTATCAGCGTGACCATGGTGGTGGTGATTCCCGCGGTGGGCACTATCTTGTCCCTGGCGCTGCTGGTAGCCCCGGCGGCGGCGTTGCAACCGTGGATCAAGCGCCCGACCCAGCTCATGCTCGGTGCCGGTATCGCGGGCATTGCGCTGGCATGCGGCGGGCTCTGGCTGGCGGCCGCACTCAGTTTGTCGGCGGGCGGCTGCATCGCGGTGCTGGCGGGTGTGTTCTATTTGCTCAGCATGGGGCTGCGGGCCTTGCTCTAAACGCCCGGCGCGCCGCCTCCCGGGACGAGCGATATGCCCGGGTAACCTGATTATTCGTGACTCATATCCTCGCCCCACTCCCAGTCGATCCCCGCAATCCCGCAGGAATTTTGGATGACCTCGAGAAGGCCATCGCTGGGCAGACCACGCTCTTACCCCTTCCCGCAGCGGACCGCACGCGGACGGAATTGCTGCGCAACCACATGCGCGCGGGCGAATCGATTGCTGAGGACATTGCTTTGGTGGTGTCCACCTCGGGTTCCACGGGCACACCGAAGGGGGCGCAGCTAAGCCCGCTTAACCTGGTGGCGAGTGCGGATGCCACCCATTCTTTCCTGGGTGGCCCCGGCCAATGGCTACTGGCCATGCCCGCCCACCACATCGCGGGCATCCAGGTGCTCGTGCGTTCGTTGGTGGCGGGTGTGGAGCCACTGTGCCTCGACCTGTCCCAAGGCTTTAACATCACCGAGTTCGCCCGCGCAGCAGAAGAACTCGCCCACACCGAGGACCGCATGTACACCGCGCTCACACCGATGCAGCTACACAAGGCACTCGATTCGCTGGACGGCATCCAAGCACTGCGCCGTTTCAACTCCATCCTGGTAGGTGGAGCAGCGCCACATCCCCAGCTATTGGAATCTGCGCGCAAGCTCGACATCACCGTGGTAACCACCTATGGCTCCTCGGAGACTGCGGGCGGTTGCGTCTACAACGGCACTCCCCTGCCCGGCACCGAGGTGCGCATCGGGGAAGATAACCGCATTTTCCTGGGCGGGCCGACCATTGCGCAGGGCTACCGCAATGTGGAATCGCGCGACTTCGTCGGTGGCTGGTTCGCAACTTCCGACGCCGGGGAGCTCGACGCCCACGGTCAACTCACCGTCACTGGACGTCTGGACAGCATCATCAACTCGGGCGGGTTGAAGTTGCACCCAGAACAACTGGAACAGCTCTTGTTGCAGGTACCGGGCGTCGACAGTGTATGCGTGGTGGGCATCCCTGATCCACGTCTTGGCCAGATGATCGCCGCAGCTTACACCGGCTGGGCCTCGCGCACCGACATCCTCGAAGCGCTCGATGACCTGCCTCGGTGGCAGATTCCGCGCGAGATTATCCGCATTGCTGAGATGCCGCTGACCGGCCCCGGCAAGGTGGACCGTCGTGGTGTCGCAGGGCTCTTTAAGAACTGATTAGACTTCGTTAGCGCGCACCGTCACGTCGGCGGCCGCGACTTCCGCAAGAGAGAACTCCTCGTCCCCTGCGTGCAGGTTGAGCAGGCCCGCAACGCGGGAATCGACTACGACCTCGACGCCCAGGCCGACGCCATGGCTGTCGAGGTAGCGCAACAGCTCGGTGTCTCCGTCGCATACCCGCTCGATGGTGACAGGGGTGTGAAGGGGGACGTCGTCAAGCGTGAGCGTGCCAAGGTCCTCGATGCTGCCCTGCGCGTCGGGGATGGGATCGCCGTGGGGATCGCGCTGAGGATGGCCCAGGTGCTGATCGAGTCGATCGATGAAGCGATCGGAGCATGCATGCTCGAGGAGATCGGCATCCTCGTGAACCTCGTCCCAGGTGTACCCCAGCTCTTTGACCAAGAAGGTCTCGAGGAGACGATGGCGGCGGACCATGCCCATGGCCAGTGCCTGACCCTCTGGGGTCAGCGAAACGCCAGCGTAGCGCTCATGCTCCACCAGCCCTTGGGCAACGAGACGCTTTACGGCTTCCGACGCCGTGGGCACCTTTTGGTTCAATCGCCCCGCCAGCTCCTTGAGCGCGATGGGCGCGCCGCCGGAGTGCTCGGAGAGGTCCCACAGGACTTTGAGGTAGTCCTGGGTACGTTCAGGGAGATCGCTTAAATGCATGACATTCATCGTAGTAAAGGCCTTGCCCCGCGAGCGATTCACATGATAACTTTAAGAAAGTTCAACGCATTGAACTTTTGTCACGGGTGTGGCCCACAGCCGTCCTTTCTTGGGTACGTACGACGCGCTTCCGCCATACCCGTGGCTTTTATATATCCGCCGTGTGCGTCCCTTGTGCACAGCATGCCCGCGGTGGCGTGGCACAATAACTGACATGTCACTTTCTGCCTATCCCGCAACTGCCAAAGACTGGCTCCAAGGCGCACGCCCGCACACGTGGGCTAATGCCTTCGCCCCAGTCATCGCTGGTACTGGTGCCGCAGCGGCTGCCGACGGCGCGCACTTCGGCCGCGCGCTTCTCGCCCTCGTGGTGGCGTGGGCGCTCATCATCGGTGTCAATTACGCCAACGATTACTCGGATGGCATCCGCGGCACCGACGACGACCGCACCGGTCCGCAGCGCCTCACCGGCGGCGGCCTGGCCCGCCCGCAGCACGTAAAGCTCGCAGCCTTTGCCGCCTTCGCCGTGGCTGGAATCGCCGGCATCGCGCTGTCCTTGGCGGCACATGCGTGGTGGCTCATCCTCGTCGGCGCGCTGTGCATCGCCGGCGCGTGGTTTTATACCGGCGGCAAGAACCCGTATGGCTACCGCGGGCTTGGCGAGGTCGCCGTCTTTATCTTCTTCGGTCTCGTCGCCGTGTTCGGTACGGAATTTACCCAGGCCGGCAGGCTGTCGTGGTCGGGCCTCGCACTGGCCGTGGGCATCGGCGCGATGAGCTCCGGCGTCAACCTGGTCAACAATATCCGCGATATTCCTTCCGACGCCGAGACCGGCAAGATTACCCTCGCCGTGCGCCTCGGCAACGAGAAGGCGCGCCTGCTCTTTACGGTGCTGCTCCTGCTGCCATTCCTGCTGACCATCGGCATCGCCTTCGGCAGCTGGCTCGCGGTCGCTGGCTTGGTCTACTTCCCCCTTGCGCTGCGCGCCATCCGCACCGTCAACCGCGGCGCCCAAGGCCCAGAGCTTATCCCAGTGCTCGGCCTGACCGGCCGCGCGATGCTGCTGTGGGCCGTTATCGAGGCCGCCGCACTCATCATCGTCTAGTCCTGGGCGGCGCGGCCTTCCAGCTCCGCCTGGACCCAACGCTTGTGGGCCTTGCGCTGGGCGGAGTACTCGGCCAGCGTCTGGGTGGCCTCGATGCGCCACTTTTTAAAGATCAGCATCGATAGCGGCAGCGCCACAAAGAGCGCCAGCAGCGCCGCGATGAGAACCGGGATGGGAAAGCCGATGGTGATGGCCAAAAGCTCAATCACCACGGTCAATGCGATAAATAGCACCACACGGGCGAGCCCGTACTTCCACAGCGCCGCGCGCGAACGGCGGCGCAGTTCTGGGTCCGGCTTGGGTGGCTCAGGGTTATGCGTCATGGGGGTTGATTGTACGCGGTGCAGGTAGAATCGCACGCATGGGCCGAATAATCCTCCTCCTACTCTTTGTCCTCGCCGCCTACCTCGTCTGGAAGGCCTTCGGGCCCTCGACATGGAAAAAGCGCGAGGTGGAACAACCCCGCGCTATCAAAGGCCCCGATGATGACGAGGAGTTCCTCTGGAAACTGGAAAAGGAGCGCTTCAAGCAGCGCCGCGCACAGGAGGCAGAAGAAGAAAAGCGCCGCCAGCGCCGCAAACGCGACGCCGACGGCGAGAAGGACTAGGTTTCCTTCGGCACGAAGCGCATCTCTAGGCCTAAGGCCTCAGCCACGGCGGTGATCTTTTCCCACCGCACGCCCGCACCACCGTGCTCGATGGTGTGGAGGGTGGAGCGGGAGATACCGGCGGCGTCGGCAAGCTGCTGCTGCAAAATTCCCAACTCGCGGCGGCGCTCGGCGAATTGGGCGCCAAGACCCAGAATCACCGCATTATCGCCGGCCGGCTTTCCCTGCTTATGGCGTGGGCTATTATGCTCCGCCATCTAGTTCAGCCCCGCATAGGAATGCAGGCCGGAGACGACCATATTGATAAAGAACAGGTTGAAGACCATCAGCGCCATCGCCATGACGTTGATCCACGGTGCCGCCTTGCGGAAGGCCGGCGTCGCACGCGCATGCAGGTAAGCGGCATACAGGATCCAGGTGGCAAAGGATACGGTCTCCTTCGGGTCCCAGCCCCAGAAGCGACCCCACGCGGACTCGGCCCAGATGGCGCCCAGGATGATACCCAAGCCCAAGGTCGGCAGGGTAATAACAGCCAGGCGGTAGGCCAGTTGGTCAATCTTCGCGGCCGAAGGCAGCGGGCGGGCCACCGCACCGAAGAAGCCATGCTCGGCATGCTTCGGTTGCGCCATACGGAACAGCGTCAGCAGCGAGACAATGCCGGAGATAATACCGATGGACGCGCCCAAAGAAACCACGGTGACGTGGATGGGCAGCCAGTGCGACTGCAGCGCCGGCACCACCGGGGCGGACTCGGCATAGAGCTTGGTGGAACCATAAAACATCAGCGCGAGGGTCGGGGTGAGCAGCCACGGCCACACGGTGCGCCATTCCTTGCGCTGCATGGCCATATTGCCCACCAGCAGCACACCGAAGCTCACCATCAGCACGTACTCGTACAGGTTGCCAAAGGGGAAGCGGCCGGTGGCCAGGCCGCGCAGCACGATCGCCGCGGCGTGCAACGCAATGCCCACCCACATCAGCGCGCTGGTCATGCCGCCGAGCTTATCGGCCTTGCGTTCCTTTTCCTTCAGCTCATCGGCCGTGATTCCGGAAGAAGACTGGGCAACCTCGCCGGCATAGCTCTGCTTGTCGACGCCCCCAGCGCCCGCCCCCACCAAGACCTTCGCGGCCTCAGACTTCACGGCGCGGCGGCCCTCGATGATGCCCTGCATGCGGCCGTAGTAAAACAGCGACAAAAAGAGCGCGACGCAGTACACCACAAAGGCGGTCTGCACCGCGATATCCGAGAAATTAGACAGATTCTGATCGATCTGCATGAATGCTCCTAGCCTTCACACGTGCGGGGTAAGTGCTGATTACCTTACTCAGCGAAACGGCCCAATCCAACTTTTGTTGGATCGGGCCGGGGCGCTAATCATCGGTATAAAGTTCGTCTTCTTCGACCTCGTCTGGGTCCGGCAGCTCCAGCAGCGCTCGGTGCAGCTCGTGGAACTCCTCGGACCAGCCGGCGCGGTCGGTACGGGCGAGACCGCCCATCTCCACGTCGGTGCCGCCGGCCGCATTCGGCCGCAGGCGGATGTAGACGCGGCGGCGCTTAATCACCAGCGATCCCACCAAAGAAATGAGCATCACCAGCGCGGAGGCCAGCACCCACTTCTGGAAAGGATCATAAGAGACCTGGTAGTTGGCGAACTCGCTGGCGCCGTCGAAGGTGATCTTCGTACCATCGTCAAGGGTGACGTCCTCGCCCTGGTTGAGGTTCACGCGGTCAATCTTTTGCAGCTGGCCGGACTGCACCAGGTTCGGGTCCAGCGAGAAGAAGGACTGCGGGGTGCCGGTGTCCAGGCCAGCATCGCCGCGGTAGATATCGATGGCCATCGCCGGATCCTGCAGCCCGGGGTATGCGGACTGCAGCAGCTTGCCGTTCTCGCCGGACCACTCGGCCGTGGGCGCGAAGAGACCCTGGATGGCGATCTGGTTCTGCCGGCGGTCATAGAGATCCGGGTGCATGCCGGCCGGCGGGTCGAAGCGCATCGCACCAGAAGACAAGAAGAAGGTCGTGTCATTCGGCTGGAACTGAATGGTCTGGGTGCGCTTTTCGCCATTGGGCCATTCCACCGTCACCGTCGGCGCGTAGCCGTGGCCCTGCAAGTAGACGCGGTTGTGCGCCAAGCGCAGCGGGTGGTTGACCTTAAGCTCATAATCCTTCCACTCGGAGTCATCCTTGTAGATATCCTCGTCCTCCGCGTAGGAAACGTTGGAGGTAAACATCTCCGCCTGGCCGTTGGGCAGGTATTCGGCCGCGAAGTCATGGGCGATGAGGCAGAAGGGGTGGAGACCGGTGCCGTCGAAAAGCGGGCCGGCGCGGAAGGAATCAAAGTTAGACGTGGAGGTATTACAGAACTCCGTGGACTGGTCCAGGGTCTGGCCGCCGCCCTGCGAACCGGACTCGGTGACCACGATGACCTGGCCCTCGTAGTTGACCAAGCGGCCGGCGGCGACGGTGACCAAGATGGCCACCAACGCCACGTGGAAGATGAGGTTGGCCAGCTCGCGGCCGTAGCCGCGCTCTGCGGAAAAGGTATGCACGCCGGCGCGGTCTTCTTCTGGGGCGTACTCGGCCACGCGCCACTTCTTTAGGCGCTTTTTAATTTCCGCGGATAGCTCTTCCTCGCTCTTATCCGAATGCCCCTCGGCCGCCAGCGGCAGCTTGTGGAGGTACTTCGGCGCGCGCGTTGGCGGGGTCTTCCACGCCTTGTAATGATCCCAGGAGCGCGGCAGGATGCAGCCCACCAGGGAAATGGCCAAGAGGATGAAGATGGCCTGGAACCAGACGGAAGAAAAGACGTCGAAAAGCTGCAGCTTGTCGTAGATCTTCGCCACGTTGCCATTGGACTCAATGAAGTCCTGCACGTTCTGCTCGTTGAGGTCGCGCTGCGGCAGCAAAGAACCGGGAATCGCGGCCAGCGCCAGCAAGAAAAGCAGCGCTAGCGCGGTGCGCATACTGGTCAGCCAATGCCAGGCTTTGCGGAAATATTTCACGTCTCTCCTAAATAAGGGTTACGCCGTAGGTGCCGGTCCACTGGCGGATGAGGCTAATGAACTCGCCCCACAGGCCGGTTACCAGTGCCAAGCCGACGAGGATCATGGCCACGCCGCCGATTATCTGGATGGTATGCGAGTGCTTGCGGGCCCACGAAATCGTGCGCATCGCCCGCGAGGAGCCCAGCGCCACCAGAAGGAACGGCAGGCCCAGACCCAGGCAATAGAAAATGATGAGCAACACCCCGCGCGCGGCCGTCATGCCCTCGGTGCCGGCCGATACGGACATGATGGCAGTCAGCGTTGGCCCCAGGCACGGCGTCCAGCCCAGCGCGAATACCCCGCCGAGTAGCGGCGCGCCCAGCCAGGTGGTCCAGCGCTTCGGCGCCAAGCGGGTATCTTTCTGCAGCGCTGGAATCGCGCCTAAGAAGACCACACCCATCAGGATGGTCACGCCGCCGCCTACCCGCATGAGCGTCTCCTCATTGAGGCGGAGCGCGGAAATCGCGCCGAATACGGAGACCGTCGCCAGCAGGAAAACTACGGTAAAGCCCAGGATGAACAAGGCGGCGGCCAGTACCACGGCCCATTGCCTGCGCTTGCCGACGCCCACCCCCAACTCGCCGTCAAACGTAACCTCGCCGCCCACCACGCCGGCTAGGTAGGAAATATAGCCAGGCACCAGTGGGATCACGCACGGGCTGGCGAAGCTCACCAACCCCGCCACGGCGGCCGCGAGCAGGCCCAGAATGAGTGGGCCGGAGGTCGCGGCCTCGGCAAAGGAGTTGCCGATGCTCGCTGCGTTGTCCATTTATTCCTTTTCTAGTTTGTCCACTACGTCCATCACATCTTGGGCGGTGATGGACCGCAAAAAGACCGTAGCCGGGCGGTGCTGTTTATCCAAGACGATGGTGGTCGGGACCACGGAGGTGGGCACGCCGCCAAGGGCCGCCGCGGTCTTAAACGGCGGATCGTAGATGGAGGGATACTTCAGCCCGTTGTCTTCGAGGAAGTCATTGGACACCTGCGGGTTATAGTCGCGCACATTGATGCCCAAGACGGTGCCAATCTTCCGCTTCTGTAGCTCGGAGTGGACCTCTTGGAGGTCATCGGCCTCGGCGCGACACGGAGCGCACCACTGGCCCCAGGAGTTGAGCACGACGATTTCGCCCTCATAATCCTCCAGGGAAATGGTCTTATCCGTATCGCGCACATCCTCGCCGGAGAAGGTGCGCAGCGGCTTGCGCTCAGATTCCTCGTAGTTGATGACCTTTTCGCCGCCGGGCGTGATGAACTCGAAGTTGCCGCCGGTAGCAACCGCGTTTTGCGCGTTATCGGCGTCCTGCGAGCAACCAGCAAGCGGCAGGGCGACGGCCGCCGCCGCAAGCACCGCGCCGACTGCGCGTTTGCGTTGTAGTGCCATTAAATCTCCTGGGCCGGCGAGGAGTAGAAAATATCGGTGACCTGGTTGTCATCGAAAAGCAGCGAGGTGACCGAGGCCAGGTCGCATTCACGGTTCCACGGCGCGTGCGGCAGGCGCTGGCCCAGCACGGTGCGCTGCACCATCACGATGGGCAGCTGGTGGCTGACCAAGATCGCCTCGTGGCCGGCCGCGGCGGTGCGGGCGCGTTCGATGGAGCCCAGCATGCGCTCGGCAATCTGCTCATAGGGCTCGCCCCACGAGGGCTCCAGCGGGTTGACCAGCAGCGGCCAGCGGCGCGGGTTCCACAGCGCGGAGCGCAGGCCCTTGGTACGCAGGCCCTCGAAACGGTTGCCGGACTCGATGAGCGTCTTATCGACGTCCACGTCTAGCCCCGTTACCTCCGCAATCGGCCGCGCGGTTTCCTGGGCGCGCTGCAACGGCGAGGCCGCCAGGTAGGTCACATCGTGGTCGCGGAAGGACTCCGCGGTGCGCGCCGCCATGGAATGCCCGCGCGAGGACAGGTGATAGCCCGGGATGCGACCGTAGAGAATCTTCTCCGGGTTGTGGACCTCGCCGTGGCGCACGAGGTGAACGATGGTGCGTGTCATGTCTCTCCTTGGTGTGCGGGACTTAATGTGCGGGACGCGCGGCGGCCGCCGCCTGCGCGGCGGGCTTGAGGGCGGCTTCGATGAGTTCAAAGTCGGCGTCGGTAAGTGCATCCGAGACAAACCAGGTCTCGAATGGGCTCGGCGCGACGTAGATGCCGTTATCCAGCAGGGCGTGGAAGAACGGGGTGAAGCGGAAGGTCTCGGCCGCCTGCATATCGGCAAAATTGCGGCCCTCACCCTCGGCAAAGCGGATGGAGAACATCGAAGATGCCCGCTGGATGTGGTGCGCTACGCCCTCGGCCGATAGCGCGGAGGAAATCATGCCGGTCAGGCGGTCCGCGTTGGCCTGTAGGCGCTCGTAGAGCGATTCATCGGCCAACTCCAAAGACTTCAGGCCGGAGGCCATGGCCACCGGGTTACCGGACAGCGTACCGGCCTGGTAGACCGGACCGTCCGGGGCGAGGTAGTCCATGACCTCGGCGCGGCCGCCGAAAGCAGCGGCCGGCAGGCCACCGGAGACGACCTTGCCAAAGGTCACCAAGTCCGCCGCCACGCCGTCGACGCCGTACCAGCCCTTATAGGAGGTGCGGAAGCCGGTCATGACTTCGTCGAGGATGAGGAGGGCACCGTCGCTATGGGCGACGTCGGCAAGCGCGGCATTGAAACCCTCTTCTGGTGCCACGGTGCCCATGTTGCCGGCCGAAGCCTCCGCGATAATGCAGGCAATCTCGCCCGGGTTCTGCGCAAATGCCTCGCGCACGGCCTCGATATCGTTATAAGGAACGACGATGGTATCGGCCGCCGTCGCGCCCGTAACGCCCGGGGAATCCGGCAGCGCAAAGGTCGCCACGCCGGAGCCGGCCGAGGCCAACAGCGCATCCACATGGCCGTGGTAGCAACCCTCGAACTTCAGCACCTTGGCGCGGCCGGTGTAGCCGCGGGCCAGGCGCACCGCAGACATGGTGGCCTCGGTGCCGGAGTTGACCATGCGCACCTTATCGGCCGCGGTGCGCGCGACGATGGCCTCCGCCAGCAAGGCCTCCCCCTCGGTGGGCGAGCCGAAGCTCAAGCCACCCGCAGCGGCCTGCTGCACGGCCTCCACAATCTCTGGGTGCGCATTGCCGTGAATCATCGGACCATAGGAGCTGACCAGGTCAACGTACTCATTGCCGTCGACGTCCCACAGGCGCGAGCCCGCACCGCGCTCAATTACGCGGGCCTGGCCGCCCACGGAGCCAAACGCGCGCACCGGCGAGTTCACCCCGCCCGGAATCACCTTGGAGGAACGCTCAAACCACTGTTGCGACTGGGAAGTATTAGGCATGTCTGACATTCTAGCGATTCGCGCGCTATACAAAAGTTGGAGTGCGCGATTCACAGTCAGCCGCTAAACTTCGGGGCGTTGCACTTTTCAATTCGGGGGGATTTTCAATGCAGCGCACTCTCATTTTCGCCATCCTGGCCGCTTTCTGCCTCGCCGGTTGCGCTCAGCCCAGGCCCGAGCGGCCGCTGCCTACCTCGGTGGGTGCTACCCCGCTTGCCGACGCCCCCTCCTGGCAGCCCCCTCCCCGCCCACTCGCCCCGCGCGACCTTCCTCGGGAGGACGCCCCGGTTCCCTCGCCGCCGACCGAGCCACCTTCGCCGTCGGACGCGGCGCCGGCGCCTGAGTCTGCACCCGGTTCGCGTCCTAGCTCGGCTGCCGCGCCTCAGCAGCGTCCCGCGCCAGCGCCCGCACCGGCACCCCGCCCGCAACCTGCGGCGCCGGCCCCACGCCCACCTGCGCGGGACAAAAGCGGCCTGCCGAACCTCAATATTCCGCCGCACGAGGTGCGCGGGCGCATCGAGGACGCGGTGCCTGATGTGCCGGCAGTGCCCGCTATGCCCGCGCCCGCCCCACCACCGGCGCTGCCCCTGCCACCCGCGCCGCGGATTCCGGGCCTCTAACTCACCGCTTTCAGCCCCACGACGCCGCCGATAATCATGGCGAGGAATAGTACCTTCCACACCGTGGCGGCCTCGTGTCCGGCGGCGAAAGAATAGATAACCGCCACCGACGCGCCAACGCCCGCCCACACCGCATAGGCCGTGCCCACCGGGATGCTGCGCATCGCCCACGCCAGGCCGGCCATGGAAATCGCGCAGGCCACGAGGAAAATAAGCGAGGGCCACAGGCGCGTAAAACCTGCGGACTTATCCAGCGCCGCCGCCCACACGGCCTCGAATGCGCCGGAGAAAATCAAGATGAACCACGCCATAACTGCTTCCTGGCCGTCTTGTCGCGTTGCCGGGTACGGCTCCCTCGTCCGGGGCTCGTGCAAGTCGCGGCGAACCTACACCCAATGATGGCACACTAGGAAACCATGAAGATTGCATTTCTTGGAACTGGCCGCATGGGAACCGAACTAGCCCGCCGCCTGCTCAACGAGCAAGACGGCATCGAATTGACCGTCTGGAACCGCACCGCCGAGCGCGCCCAACCGCTGGCGGAGGAAGGCGCCGAGCTTGCCGCCTCGCCTACCGAGGCCGTAGCGAACGCTGAGGTCATTATTACCTCTCTCTTCGGGCCCGACGATGTCCGCGAGGTTGTCGTCGAGCCGCAACTCATCCCCGCCGGCGTGACCTGGATCGACACCACCACCGTCTCGCCCAACGATGCCCGCGAATTCGCCGCCGCCGTGGAAACCTACGTCCACGCCCCGGTCGTCGGCACGCTCGGCCCGGCCCGCGAGGGCAAGCTCGGCGTCTATGTGGGCACGCCTAACGACGCCCGCCGTGAGCAAGCCATGTCCCTCGCCGAGTCCTGGGCGGGCGAAGACAAGCTCATCGGAGTGGAGGCGGCGGCCACGGCGGCCATCGGAAAGCTGCTGGCGAACCTCGCGCTCGCCGTCACCGCCGAGGGCCTGCTCGAAGCCCTGCAGCTCGGCGAGTCCGAGGGCCTGGACTCCGAGGTGGTGCTGCAGATGCTCGATATCACCGGCCTGTCCTTCATCGCCAATATGAAGGCGCCGTTTATCACCGGCGAGCGCAATACCGACCCGGGCGATTTCACCGTCGACGCCCTGGCCAAGGACGCCAAGCTCATGGAGATGACCTCCACCAAGCCACTGCCCGCCCTGACCGCCGCCATCGGCCGCTTCGAGGAAATGCAGGCCATGGGCCACGGTGATCAGGACTTCTCCTCCATCTTCGTCTTCCGCAATAAGGGCTAGTTATCCACAGGCCTGCCGGGCATGCGGGCCGAAATTCGCCCTGTGGGCCCTAGTTATCCACAGGTTCGCGCGCTCGCCCTCGCACAGGTTGCGCGCCGTAGCTTAGGCTGCGGGGCATGACAGCTCTTCAGACCTATCTCGCGGCCCTGGCGCCCGGCATCGACATCGTTGCCGGGTGCGCCGGCATGTCTGAAGACCAACTGCGCGCTGCCGGTGCGCCCAATAAGACGGCCCGCACTTTGCTCACGCTTGCCGACGCCCTCTTTGCCCCCACCTCCTTTACCCGCCTGCAGCGCCAGGCAGTGACCGCCGCCCGCGACCGCGCCCACCCGCTGCCCACGCTCGAGGTTATCGAGCGCTACGCTTCCCGCGCCAAGACCAAGCGCGACGCTTGGCGCCTGCGCGTGGAACTGTGCCGCACCGCCGCCGATACCGATGAGATGGAAAAGCTGGCGCGCAAGAAGCTGCGCGAGCTCAATCCCCCGGCCCCGCCGCGCCCCGGCGTGCGCATCCGCCGCCGCAAGGACGCACCGTGGACCCTCGCGATTACCGGTCCCTCTTCGCTCATCGCGGACTTAGAATCCAGTCTGGATGAGGATTCTCCCCTCGACTCCGTAGCGGAGCTCTTCTCCCCTTCCGGCGCCTCACCGGCTGCCCGCCCGACCATTATGACCAACGCGATCATCACGCTCGACGAGCTTGACCGCATCATCGATGGCGACGGCGAAGAAATCACCATCCAGCTCACCAACGGCGCCCGCCTCACTGGCGCGGAACTCGTCTCGCGCACGCTGGCAGAGCGCGGCCTTTTCACCCTCGTTCACCCCTACGAAGGCGCGGTCAACCTCTACCGCACGGAGCGCATGGCCAGCGAAAAGCAGCGGCTCATGGCTGCTGCCGAAAATCCGGTATGCCCGTGGGTCGAATGCAACTATCCGGCGGATAAATGCCAGGTACACCACTTGCAGGCGTGGCGGCACGGCGGCGATACCAATATGGCAAACCTCGCCACCTGCTGCCCGTACCACAACGGCGTCAACGACGACGATCCAAATGCCTCACCGGTGCGCGGGCGCCTCGTGCGACGCCGAGGCCGCGTGGTGTGGCAGCCGCCCTGGGCTGACACCGCGCCAGCACCGCCATCGGCCCACTAGCCTCTAAACCGCCAGGCAGCAGGATGCCCTGCTGCCGCATTGGCATGCCCGCAGCTAGCGAACCCCGCAGCTAGCGAGCGATACGAGCCGCAGCAGCGCGGGCGTCCGCGATGACGTTTGGCACCCCAACCCCGCCGGCCCAAGCGCCGGTGGCATCGATGCCCGGCGTCGCCGCGAGGGCACCGCGCGCACCGGCCACGGTTTCCAGGTGTCCGGCATCAAAGCGCGGCAAACCGCCGAACCAACGTTGGGTAAAAATCTCGGCAACGCCCGCGGCGCGGCCGTCGAAGCCGGTGAGCCGCTGAAGGTCGTCGAGGGCGTAGTCGACGAGGTCGTCTTCCTCGGCGCGGACGATGGCGTCGTCGCCAAAGCGGCCGAAGGAGGCGCGCACCAAGGCACCACCGCGCTCGGCCAAGTGCGGCCACTTGCGCGAGGACAGCGTGAAGGCCTTGGCGTGAACGTCGTCTTGGTCGGTGGCGACGAGGATGCCGGAGTTCTGCGGCAACGCGTTGCCGGCCGGGTCCGTGTCAGACTCAAACTTCAGGCCCACGACTGCCGACGCCGCCAGCTTCACGCTCTTCAACCGCTCCGCCGCCCGCGGGGACACCTTGGGCAGCAGGCGCGCTGCGGTCGGGGCCGGGGTGGCCACCAGCACGCGGTCGAAGGGGACAGTATCGCCGGGTGCGCCGGCCAAGCGGAATTTCTCGCCCTCGCGAGTGATGCCGGAGATGAAGGTATCGAGGTAGATCTTGGCACGGGATTCATCGGCCAGCGCCTCGTAGAGTTCTGCGTAGCCGCCGCGGAAGGTCTGAAAGACGGGTCCGCCGCTGCTCGGCTTGGCCGCGCGGGCTTCTTCCAGCGAGCGGACCGCGGCCGAGAGGGTGACCAAGCCGCGCTCGGACAGCGCGTCGAGGGTCTCGGCCAGCGCTGGGATGGTCGCGCGTAACCCCAGGTCATCGGCCGAGCAGGAGTACACGCCGCCGAGGAGGGCGGAGATAACGTGGTCGACGAGATCGTCGCCAAACTGCTGGCGCACCAGGCGGCCGACGGAGACGTCGCTGCCGGCCGTCCACTCGAAAGGCTCCTCGTTATCGATGCGGCGCGCAGTTTCGGCCGAGACCAGGTGTGCGACCGGCTCCGAGTGCGAAGGAATGCCCATCATCCCGCCGCGCGGCAGCGGCTTAAGCTCGCCGGAGTACACCAGCGAGTGCAGACCGGAGGGCTCAACCAGGCTATCGCCCAGGCCGAGGGATTCGATGAATTCGACGGCGTCGTGGCGGCGGGCCAGGAAGGCCTCGGCGCCCATGTCGGTCGGGCCGTCATTAAACGGCACGGAGTACAGCTTGCCGCCGATACGGCCGGCGGCCTCGAAAACCTCAACATCGTGGTCGCGCAGCTCGTAGGCGGCCGTCAAGCCCGCCAGGCCAGCACCAATAATCGCAATACGCATTTAGCCCTCCTCGTGAATGATGGATACAGCGCGGGTGATGGCCTCCGCGTCGGTAGTTGGCAAGACCCCATGGCCGAGGTTCCAAATATGGCCGTCGATATCGCCGCGCTCGCGGGCCCGATCGACCTCGCCGCGGATGGTGCGCACGGCCTGGCGCACGGCGTCGTCGCCGGCAAAAAGCATGGCCGGGTCGAGGTTGCCCTGCAACACGCGGGCGCTCACGCGCTCGGCCGCGGCGTCCATCGGCACGCGATAATCGACGCCCATAACTTCCGACCCCGCCTCCGACATGGCCGGCAATAGCTCGCCGGTGCCGACGCCGAAGTGGATGCGCGGGATATCCACGCCAGCCAAGATTTCCCGGGAGTACGGCAGCACGAACTCGCGGTAGTCGCGCTCGTTGAGGTAGCCGGCCCAGGAATCGAAAAGCTGCATGGCGTCAATGCCGGCGTCGACCTGCACCTGCAGGAAGCGGGTGATGGTCGGCACCAAGCGGCGCATGAGCAGGTGCCAGGTCTCCGGCTCTGCGTGCATGAGCGCCTTGGTGCGCTCGTGGTTCTTGGATGGCCCGCCCTCAATGAGGTAGCTGGCCAGCGTGAACGGCGCGCCAACGAAGCCGATGAGCGCTTGGGCTTCGGTGAGCTCGGCTAGGATGCGGGCGATGCCCTCGGTGACCTCGGGGACGTCGGTTTCCAGCAGCGGCAGCTTGCCGACGTCCTCCCTACTCCGCACCGCCTGCTCCATCACCGGCCCACGCCCCGGCACGATATCGACCTTGACGCCCGCGGCCTTGAGCGGGACGACGATATCGGAGAACAAGATGGCGGCGTCAACGTCGTGGCGGCGCACCGGCTGGAGTGTAATTTCTGCCAGCAGTTCCGGCATGAAGCAAGAATCGAGCATGCTAATCCCCTCGCGGGCAGCGCGGTACTCCGGCAGCGAGCGGCCGGCCTGGCGCATGAACCAGACTGGGGGTCGGGAGGGGGTGCGGCCGAGGGCGGCGTCGATAAGCGGGGCACGATTGAGTCGAGACATGCCCCAATTATGAATCAAAAGTTGGAGTGAGGGCTAATTAGCCACGCAAGCTGCGGTCCTTGATGAAGCGGTTGGACTGCGGCTGGAAAAGCAGCGCGAGGGCGACGATCAAGGTGATGGGGATAATCAGCAGCCCGAGCCCGCCGATGCCGAGTGCAAGAGCGGCGATATTGGTAAAAAGCGCGAATGCGATGACCACGGTGATGATGCGGCGCGCCCATTTGGACCCGCCGGCCAGCTGCGCCGCGAAGAGCGCAAGCAGGATAGCGCCGACGGCATTGGTCACCGCGACAAACAGGCGATTCGAATGGAGGTACTCCGCGACCTGCGCATTCTGTGGCTCCACCTGTGGCCCACCCGAGCCGAAGATGCCCACCATGCCGCTCACCAGCATGATCACGGCGCTGACGACGAGCACCCAATATGCCCAGCGCAGCGGTCGCGGCCACGCGTCGAGGTTCTCCTTGGCGGAGGTGTTTCGGGCCGCGCGGTTATAGTCGCGGGGCCCGGGCCGCTCGGTATTATTCATCGCTTGTTCTCCCGGTCAGTGCGGCTAGCACGGTCGGCACGGTCGCGCCTGTTACCGTCGCGTTTGCCGCGCTGGTCATCCTTGGAGCGCTTGCGCTCTTCTTCGGCGCGCTTCTTCTCGCGCTGCGCTTGCTCGAGTTCCTTTTCCAGCTCGCGCATCTGCTCGAGTTCGCCGGTGTAGTCCAAGGTCTCGGCCCGCACGGAGAAAATCAGGCCGAGTACCGCCGCGACGCCGACAAGGATCTGCACCATGCCATCGGCGGCAAAGAGCCAATCGGGCACGTCCGCGCCGGCCGGGGTGACCATGAAGGTCAGCAGGATGCGGAATCCGAAGTAGAGCGAAAAAGCGAACCACACGCGGCGCGAGGTGCCGGCCCGCTTGCTGCGGTTAGCAAGGGACCGCAACAGGAAGGCCAGCAGCACGATAATCGCCAGGGATATGGCCGCCGAAAGAGCGACGGAACCGTAGGCGGCGGTGCGGAGGAAGGCGTCGGAAAGCTGG
Source organism: Corynebacterium sp. MSK150 (assembly GCF_030229215.1). NCBI lineage: Bacteria > Bacillati > Actinomycetota > Actinomycetes > Mycobacteriales > Corynebacteriaceae > Corynebacterium > Corynebacterium sp. MSK150. The sequence goes on along the minus strand of NZ_JASPHM010000011.1, from coordinate 31,214 downwards.
GCTTCATCCACGCCGGCCGGTGCGGACTTCGCCATCTCCTTGGCCTGCGACATAAGCACGTCGTGGTTGAGCAGCGTGAGCACCACGTTGAGCACCTGGTGCACGGCCTCGCCGCATAGCGCGCCCAGCCACAGCCACAGCATGTACGTCACGGACTTCGGCCGCTGCTGCCGCGGCGGGCGTTGCGTGCGAGGGGCAGGGGCGGGCGACGGGGGCGTAGCAGTCACAGGGGTCCTTTACTTGAGCAGGCGGGCGGCTTCGGTAGCGAAGTAGGTCAGAATCTGGCCGGCGCCGGCGCGCTTGAATGCGGTCAGCGACTCGAGCATGATGGCTTCGCCGTCGATCCACCCGTTGGCGGCCGCGGCCTTGACCATCGCGTACTCGCCGGAGACCTGGTAGACCGCAACCGGCACGGGAGAAGTCTCCGCCACGGCCGAAAGCACGTCCAGGTAGGGCAGGCCGGGCTTGACCATAACGAAGTCCGCGCCCTCTTCGATGTCGAGCTCGGCCTCGAGCAGGGACTCGCGGAAGTTGCGCGGGTCCTGCTGGTAGGTGCGGCGGTCGCCTTCCAGGGAGGAGCCGACGGCATCACGGAACGGGCCGAAGAAGGCGGAGGCGTACTTGGCGGAATAGGCCATGATGGCCACGTCCTCGTGGCCGGCCTCGTCGAGATCGGCGCGGATGGCGGCAACTTGGCCGTCCATCATGCCGGACGGGGAGACGATTTGGGCGCCGGCGCGGGCTTGGGAGCGGGCCATGTCTTGGTAGAGCTTGACGGATTCGTCGTTAAGCACGCGGCCCTTGTCATCTAATACGCCGCAGTGGCCGTGGGAGGTGAACTCGTCGAGGCAGGTATCGGCCATAACGATGAGGTCATCGCCGAATTCCTCGTGCAGGCAGGAAATGCCGCGGTTCAAAATGCCCTGCGGGTCCCAGGCGACGGAGCCGGTATCGTCCTTGTCCTCATCGAGCGGCACGCCGAAAAGGTCGATGCACGGCACGCCGGCCTCCAACGCCTCTTCAGCCGCGCGGCGCAGCGAGTCGAAGGTGTGCTGGTAGACGCCCGGCATGGAGGGAATCTCGCGCGGGGCGTCGAGGCCGTCCACGATGAACATGGGCAGAATCAGATCCGAGGGGCGGACCTCGGTTTCGGCCACGAGGTTGCGCATCTGCGGGGTGGTGCGCAGGCGGCGTGGGCGGCGGGCTGGGAAGGTGCTCATTGGGTACTCCTTAGAGCGAGACTAAAACTTATGCCTTGTCGACCTTAGTAGCCTTCTTGCGCGAGCGGCGTTTCTTGCGCGGCGCGGGCAGGTTTCCGGCGGCGCGGAGGGCGGCGACGTGGTCTGCGAGGGCGTCGACAAGCGCGGGCACATCGGCGACTTCGGGCACCACATCGACGCGCAGGCCCATCTCTTCCGCGGCCGCTCTTGCCGACGGCCCGATACACGCAATGATCGTCCGCTGGTGCGGTTTGCCTGCAATGCCCACCAGATTGCGCACGGTGGACCCGGAGGTAAAGGCGACGGCGTCGAAGCCGCCGGTCTTGATCATGTCGCGGATCTCGGCCGAAGGCGGGGCGGCGCGGACGGTGCGGTAGGCCACGACGTCGTCGACCTCCCAGTCGAGGGCCTTGAGCCCGTCAACTAGGGTATCGGCCGCGATATCGGCGCGCGGGAGCAGGACGCGGCCGACGGCGTCGATATCTTCTACGAAGTTGGGGAAGACATCGAGCAGGCCCTCGGCGTTCTGCTTCTTCTTGTGTGGCAGGAGCTCGGGCACCATGCCCTTGGCGCGGATGGCGGCCGCGGTTTTGGTGCCCACGGCCGCGAGGTGAACGCCGGCGAAATCGCGGGCGTCGAGGCCGAGCTGGGCTATCTTATCCCACACCGCGGTCACGGCGTTGACGGAGGTGAAGACGATCCACTTATAGCGGCCCTCGACGATGCCCTTGATGGCGCGGTCCATCTGCGCTGGGTTGCGCGGCGGCTCGATGGAGATGGTGGGCACGTTTTGCGGGATGGCGCCGTAGCCAGCCAGGCGTGCGGACATCGGGCCGGCTTGTTCCTTGGTGCGCGGGACGAGCACGCGCCAGCCATAGAGTGGACGGTTTTCCCACCAGGAGTACTTGGTGCGGTCGTCGATGCTGCGGCCGAGGGTGACGACAAGCGGGCCGGTGAGGTCCGCATCGAGCTTGCCCATGGTGCCCAGCGTGGTCTCATAGGTGCGCTGCAGGCGGGTGGTGCCGTGGACGGTGACAAAAGCCTCGGTCTCGGCCGGCATGCCGCGCTGCTGTAGCTCGTCGGAGATGACCGGCAAGTCCTCCTTGGTGGCCTGCAGGACGATGGGCTGGGTGGCGTTGGCGAGCGCGTCCCAATCGGCGCCGTCGGTAACGTCGGCCTCGGTATAGGTCGAGCCGAGGGCAATGCCGGCAAAGGACGGCACGGTAGACGGCAGGGACATGCCCGGCACTACTTGGAATTCCAGGCCGGCAGACGCCACGGCGTTGATCTCGGCCTTGATGGACTCGCGGTGCAGCGGGTTGCCGGTGACCAGGCGGATGACATCCTCGCCATCCGCCTCGACCAAGCACTCGCGCAACTGGCCGACGATATCTTCGGCCGGCTCGTACAACACCGCGGCCGTTGGCGGCGCGGGGCGCGGCGGTTTGCGGCGCGCGCCCTTGGCTTTGGCATCGGCGCACATTTGGGCGTATTCGGCCTCGGCGGCGTCGAGAAGCTCTTGCGGAACGGGCAGCGCGGCGGCGACGGCATCGCGCACGCCCTGCATGACCTGCGGATCGGTCACGGCGATGGCACTATTTGCCAGAACCTCGCGGGCGCGGACGGTCAGCAGGTCGGGATTACCTGGACCAGCGCCCACAAAGACGATCTTGCCCAATTGGGTGTCTGGCGCGGCATTGCTCATAAAGTTCTTTTCTAAAATCGGGCGCGCGGCACCGCGCACGGACATGATCGCATGCGGTGTGGTTCCCCGCGCCGGCGGTGGGTGACACGGTCTTAACGGCCAAAATCCCAGGCCTTGCGTCCTGGGATGCCCTTAAAGGGGGCCGGATCATTGCGGGACAATGATCTGTGGTATCTACACCTTAAATTATTAGCGCCTAAAGGCGAAATTACTTGCCCAGCAGCTCGGCCGCGCCACCGGCGAAAAGCTCATCCGAGATGCGCGCGCCAAGATCGGCGGCTTCGGCCGCGGAGCCGGAGGCGGTGGCGGTGAGCTGGCGGGAACCGTCGAGCGCGAAGACGCCGCCGCGCACGGTGAGCTGGTCGCCGTCCCAGCGCGAGGTGGCGGCCACCGGCGCGGTGCAGCCGGCCTCGAGGCGGGCCAGCACGGCGCGCTCACCAGCAGCAGCGGCCGAGGCACGCTCGTCCACGATGGCGTCCAGGGCCGCGGCGGCCTCAGTGCCGGCCACGGCCTCGATGGCGAGTGCGCCCTGGGCCGGCGCCGGCATAAAGACGGAGGGTTCGAAGATTTCGGTGGCGCGGTCCGCGTAGCCGCCACGCAGCAGGCCGGCGTAGGCCAGCAGGACGGCGTCGAGCTCGCCGTCGGTGACCTTGGACATGCGAGTATCGATGTTGCCGCGCAGCGGGCGAATCTCCAGGTCCGGGCGGAGGGCGGCCAGCTGGGAGATGCGGCGCGGGGCGGAGGTGCCCACGCGCGCGCCCTGCGGCAGCTGCGCCAGGCTCAGACCATCGCGGGCGACGAGCGCCTCGCGGGAATCCTGGCGCTGCGGCACCACGAGGCGGAAGCGTTCATCGGGCGCGGTGGGCAGGTCCTTAAACGAGTGCACGGCAATATCGCATTCACCGGCATAGAGCGCCTCGCGCAGCGCCTGGGTAAATACGCCGACGCCGATGCGCTCGACCGGCGCCATATTGACGTCGCCGGCGGTGGTGACGATGTGGAGTTGGGAGTCAAAGCCGGCGTCGATAAGCCAATCGCGCACATGACCCGCCTGGGTGGTGGCGAGCTTGGAGCCGCGGGTACCAATCTGAAACATTTAGGCCTCCTTTGCCATGGTGGGCAGTTCATTGACGGCCACGGACACACCGGAGCCTTCCAGCTGCAAGCCAAAAAGCTCCTGCAGGGCGTTTTCGCTGCTGACGCTGCTTTCCGACGCCGCCAGCTTCTTCGCCCTAACCGTCGGTTCATGCAGCAGTTTATCGGCCACACGCTTGAGCGCGCGCTGAACGTCCTCGAGCTGCTTGCCCGCGAGCTCGGGGTGCTTGTGCTGCAGGCGCGCGGCCTCGCACTCGACGAGATCGGCCGCGCGGCGGTGCAGGGCGCTTACGGCCGGGGCGACGTCGCGCACGCGCTGGGCCGAGGTATAGGCCGCCAGCTCTTCGTCGACGATGTGGCGGGCCTGCGCGTGCGGGCTGCTCCCGGCCGCGACATCGGTATCGGCGGCCGAAAGCGACTTGCTCAGGCGCTCGATATTGACCAAATCCACGCCCTCGGCCGCGGCGGCGGCATCGTCGATATCGCGCGGCAGGGAGAGATCGATGAGCATGAGATCGCGGCCGGCGGGGAGGTCGGCGGCCTCGATGGTGAAGTTATCGGCGCCGGTGGCGGAGATGGCAAGGTCGACGTCGGAAAGCGCGGCGGCGCGCTCGGAAAAATCTACGACGCGGGTGGCAACGCCCGCCTCCTCGGCGTGGCTGGCCAAGCGCTCGGCACGCTCGCGGGTGCGGTTGGCCAGCACCAGCTCTTTGACGCCCAGCCGGCCGGCGTGGGTGGCGGCGAGCGACGCCATGGCGCCCGCGCCAAGGACCAGCGCGGTCTTGCCGGTCAGGTCTTCGGCGTCGAGGCGCTGCAGGGCCTGGTCGAAGGCGAAGGACACCATGGAAGCGCCGGCCTCGTCGATATCGGTCTCGGAGTGCACGCGCTTGCCCGCCCGCAGCGCGGCCTGCGCCAGCGCGTGAATGCGCGGACCGACCGTGCCCTGCTCCGAGGCGGACTGGTAGGCGCTGCGCACCTGGCCGATGATCTGCTGCTCGCCCACCACCATGGAATCCAGGCCGGAGGTCACGGACATGAGGTGCTCGGCCGCGGCGTCGGCATAGCGCACGTAGAGGTAGTTGCGCAGCTCCTGCTCGCCTACGCCCGAAACCTGGGTGAGCACGCGCACGACTTCCTGGACGCCGGCGTGGAAGGAGTTGGTGACGGTGTAGACCTCCATGCGGTTGCAGGTGGAGATAATCATCGCCTCTGACAGCGGCTCGGCCGCCACGAGTTGCCCGCAGGCGGAATCCTGGACCGCACTATCCATGCTCAGCTTTTCCAGCAGCGCCACCGGCGCCGACTGGTGGGACATGCCCACGACGAGCACGCTCATGCACAACACTCCTCAACCCTTTGATTGATTTGAATCCTCCAAAAGACTACCCGTCGGTGTCGCGGATCCCGAATCAACCGGCCAGCTCGGCCGCTAACTCCTCGTTGTCTACTTCCCAGCAGGCAAACTCTTCGCCGTCGATGACCACAACGGGCACGCGGTCACCGAACTCCATGGCCAGCTCCGCGTCCTCATCCACGTTACGCACGGCAAGCTCCGCGCCTGCCCGCTTGACGACGGGGGTGATCTGCTCCCTCACGCGCGCGCAAGAACCGCAGGTGGTGCGCACCATGAGCTCGACGAGATGCTGGGACATATTCTCCTCACAAGGACGGCAGCGGTTGAAACCATTACTATGGATACGTTAGTCCACCCCGCGTTTGCGAAAGCTGTTTGTCTCACTCGTGTCCGCTACCACTCCCCCAGGGTTCCCCGAATCCCCCCGCGATTTCTTGGCCAATTGGACCGCCTCGCGCGGTAACCTGCGTAATTTCTTGGAGACCCAAGCACTCGCTCCGCTGGATGAGGAATCACAGCGCACCGCCGGTGAGGCCGCGGCCGCCGCGGCGTTGGAGGAATTCGGGCTGGAACTGGAGGATTTCGCCTCCGGCGTGGACTCGGTCACCGGCTCCTATGATGCGGCTGGCGCCCAGCGCATCACCGCCCAGGACCCAGACGTGCCGGTAGATGTGGGCGCGGCAGCGTTTTTCGACGTCGACAACACCCTCATCCAAGGCTCTTCCCTCGTGGAATTCGCCTTCGGCTTGGCGCGCAAGCGCTACTTCCGGCTTTCTGAAATCCTCCCGATTGCGTGGAAGCAGCTCAAGTTCCGCGTCTCCGGCAGCGAAAATGCCAAGGACGTGGCCGCCGGCCGCGCGCAGGCGCTAGAGTTTGTCAAAGGCCGCAGCGTCGACGAGCTGGTGGATTTGTGCGAGGAGATCGTGGACGCCTCGCTCGCCCGCCGCGCCTACCCCGGCACCACGCAGCTGGCGGAGATGCACCTAGCCGCCGGCCAGCAGGTATGGCTGGTCACTGCCACCCCGGTCCAACTAGCGCAGGTGCTCGCCCGGCGCTTCGGGTTTACCGGCGCGCTCGGCACCGTCGCGGAGGTCAAGGACGGCAAGTTCACCGGCCGGCTGGTCGGCGATATCCTCCACGGGCCCGGCAAGAAGCACGCCGTGGCCGCGCTCGCGACCATCGAAGGCCTCGACCTCTCGCGCTGCACTGCGTATTCGGATTCCGCCAACGACGTGCCCATGTTGTCCATGGTCGGCACCGCCGTGGCCATTAACCCAGACCGCAAGCTGCGCGATATCGCTGGCGACCGCGGCTGGCTCGTGCGCGACTATCGCTCCGTGCGCCGCGCCATCCGCACCTATGGCCTGCCGGCGCTGGCCACCGCCGCCTTTTCCTATGGCGGCTGGCGCTACTACCGGCGGTAGCAAGGGCGGTAGGGGGCGCTGGGGGACGTCGGCAAGCATGCAAAAACCCTCCGCACAATGGCGGAGGGCAAGAAGCGGGCTGGGGTTTACTTGCCCAGCTTACGACGCTGCACGCGGGTGCGGCGCAGCATCTTGCGGTGCTTCTTCTTGGACATGCGCTTGCGGCGCTTCTTAATGACGGAACCCATGGAGTCCTCACTTTCGTGTAGTACGTACTGTCAAACTTGTCAGCGCTAAAACGGCGAAGGTGCACTCTTGCCGCCGTGGCCACACGGACCGCGGGCCACATCAGCGAGCCGACACGAATGCACACCATCTTACCCAGCACCCAGCCCGTGACCAAAAAGGCCCCGCGACAACAACAGTGAGAAACAACAGCGCCCACCACCGCTGGCCACGAGGGCCAACAGAGGTGGGCACTGTCTGTGCGGCGCGAGCCTAGGCTCCGTAGACGGAAGCCTCTAGGTACTCGTTGACGGCGGACTCGTGAACGCGGAAGGAGCGTCCGACGCGAACAGCCGGCATTTCGCCTGCGTGAACCAAACGGTAGACGGTCATCTTGGAGACGCGCATAATCTCGGCGACCTCCGCGATCGTCAGAAAGGTTCCCTTTTCTTCATTTGCCATATATATCTAACCCTTCAGCTCGTTACGCGCTGTAGGCTTCCCCTCCCACAGGACTTCACGCACGTGCTTGCCCTAGCCTATCGTGAAACATGTGACTAATGCGACCCAAGTGCCAAATTTTTTCACAGCATTCATTAGGGTTTCCCCTAAAAGCGCTGCTTAACACCCGCCCCAACACTCCCGGGCGGGTACACCCCCACCACGGGGAGGTCGCACACGGCGGCGCTAGCCGAGTTCCTTGGCCTTATCGGAGCAGGCCTCTGCCGCGCGGTAGAACGCGCCGCGCAGGCCGGACTCCTCCAGCTCGCGGACGGCGGCCGCGGTGGTGCCGCCCGGCGAGGTTACGCCAGCACGCAGCTGGGTGGCCGAGCGGCCGGAGCTAGCCAGCATCTCACCAGAGCCGGCTGCGGCCTGGGCGGCAAGCTTCTCGGCGACGTCGCGGGGAAGGCCGAGCTGTACGCCGGCGTCGACAAGCGCCTCTGCCACAAGGAAGAAGTAGGCCGGGGAGGAACCTGCCAGTGCGGTGGCGGCGTCGATATTCTTCTCTGGGATGACCGCTACCTCGCCGACAGCTTCCAGCAGCTCACGCACGCCGTCCATCTGGGCCTCGCTCACGTGCTCACCGGCCGCGCAGGTGCACATGCCGCGGCGCACCAACATGGGGGTATTGGGCATAACGCGCACCACCGGCACGCCATCGCCCGCCGCACCCTGCAGCTGCTCTAGCGTCAGACCTGCGGCCATGGACACGACCACGGCACCCTTGGCCGGCTCAAGACCTTCGAGCAGGTCCAGGATGGCGTAGGGCTTCACGCACGCGAAGATATAATCCGCGCCGTCCACCGCCGCTGCATTATCGCTGGTGGTGGTGACGCCATAGGCGTCTTGAAGTTCCTTGCTGCGGGATTCGGTGCGGTTGGTGACCGTGATATCCGAGCCCGCAAAGCCCGATGCTACGAGTCCCGAGGTCAAAGCCTCACCGATTTGTCCGCCGCCTAAAATTGCAATCTTTGTCATAGTCTCCACCATGCCAAAAATGCGGAACCCCGGCTACCGCGTGGGGTAACCGGGGCGTCGACAAGCGGGGCTTAGAGCATCACCAACAGCAGCGGGCCGAAGGTCAGGATAAGGCCGGTAAAGCCGGCCAGGAACATGGAGAATCCATCGCGCGCGGTGCGCAGGGCGTGCGTCACGCCCACCATAATTGCGGTGACGCACAACGCGAGGATGGCGACGATCAGGCGCGGGAAGCTATCCCACAGAATCTCAAAGCCCTTGAAGATGACAATCGCCAGCAGGATGCCCGCGACAATCATCAGCAGGATGGACACTGGGTTGAGCTTCTCGTGCTCTTCCTCGATCCACTCTTCGTCGTCCTCGACCTTGGGAAGGTTGCCGGTTTCCTCTGCACTCTTAGCGACGCCCGCCTTCTTCGACGCCGGCACCGCCGCTGCAGCGGCAGCTCCCGCTCCGGCCGCCTTCGCGCCCTTGTCGGCCTTCGGCTTTTCAGCAACGGGCTTCGCTGCGGTGGCCTTGTCCGCGCCGGACTTGTCTACGGTCGGCTTCTCGGCTGCGGCCTTCGCCGCGGCAGGCTTGGCGTCGTCCGCCTTCGCCTTATCCACGCGCTGGATTACCGCGGTGTCATCGGCAGAAAGCTGCTTCTTCTTCGCCGCCTCTTGTGCCGCGCCGGCAGAAGCCGACTTCTTTGCGGTGGGCTGTGCAGCCGACGGGGCGGACGCGGCCGGCTGTGCGGTCTGCGCTGGCTTGGCGGCAGCCTTGGCTGCGGGCCGGGAAGCAGGTTTGTCGGCGGACTTCTTTGCGGAGTCAGCATCGGTCGCGTCGGCAGTCTTGGGGGCGCGGATGACGGGAGCGTCCTCGTCGATAGAGACGGAGGTGTGCTTGGCCTCGGCAGGCGACGCTTCGACCTTCTTAAGGTTGCCGGTTAGCTCGGCAACGGAAATGCCGCCTTCATCGAGGCTGCGGCGGTGGCGGCGCGAACGCTTGTCATCCTTGCCGCCCTTCTCGCCGCGGGCCTTTTTATCGCGAGCCAGCAGCTCTGCCACGGTCAACTTGTTCTTGTCAGCCATGATCTCTTCCTATTCCAATCCCTTATCGGTCCGGCGCAAAATGACGCCCTCACGCAGCGCCCACGGGCAGATTTCCAGCTTCTCGATGTCCAAGGCTCGCATGGATGCCTCGGCCACCAGAGCGCCGGCAACGATTTGGTGCGATCGGTTAGAACTTACACCTTCTAGGTCCGCTCTGTCTGCCGCAGTCATGCGAGAGATGAAGGAAATCAACTGGCGCAGACCCGGTGCAGTCAACGTGCGCTTGACGTATGGGCCGGCAGATGAGGGGGCGGAACCGGTCAGGCGCGCCAGCGTACGGAAGGTTTTGGAGGTACCCACGGCAAGGCCAGCGGGGCCCATAGCCTTCATCTGCTGGGCGGCGTCTTCGAGCTCCGCATCGATATAATCTCGCAGCGCGCTGACCTTTTTCTTCTCCGGCGGGTCGGTATCGAACCAATTATGGGTCAACCGGCCAGCGCCCAGGTCGAGGGAGAACGCAAGGTCGGGGTGCTCGTCGGTACCGGTGGACAGCTCTAGCGAGCCGCCGCCGATGTCCAGGTTGGTAATGCGGCCGGCGGACCAGCCGTACCAACGGCGTGCGGAGAGGAAGGTCAGCTGGGCTTCTTCCACGCCGGAGAGAATCTGCAGGCGTACGCCGGTCTGCTTTTCCACCTCATCGAGCACGGCCTCCGAATTATGCGCGGAGCGCACCGCCGAGGTAGCAAAGGCGATAAATTCAGCGCAGCCCAACTTTTCGCCCAGCTCGCTCGCCTCTGCTACGGCGCTGACCAGCTTCTTTACACCCTTTTCATGGATGTTGCCCTTCTTGTCCAGTTGTTCTACCAGCCGGAGCGGGGTCTTCCAATCGCTCATCGGAGTGGGCCGCCCGCCCGTCGCGGCATCGACCGCAACGAGGTGGACGGTATTGCTTCCGACGTCTAATACACCTAATCGCACACTAATAGCGTAGTAGGTCTACCGTGGTTAGGTGTGAATCGCCCAAAATCTGACACGGTATACCTAGGTTTTCCCGCGAGCTCGCCCGCGGCGGCGTCGATAAGAGCGGGCCGCGAAGAGGCCCCCGATTTCCCGCGGGAGTGGTTTGAATTTACCAACCCGAACGACCCACACCACGTCTTTTCCATCGACCTGACATGGGTGGAATCGCACTACAGCTGCCAATTTGGGACGTCGGCATGCCGGGGCATCGATAAGAGCCAGCCCGACGTGGGCTGCTGCGTGCATGGCGCCTATATGGCCGATGAGGAAGACCGCGACCAGCTTTACGACGCCGTCTCGCGCATGCCTGCCAAGTATTGGCAGCTGCGCCCAGCGGGGGTAGATGAGTTCCTCGCGCAGGACGCTACGGACGAGTTGGAGCCGTGGCTGGAGTGGGATGAGCTCGACGGCGAGGACGGCGAACCGGAACCTGCGCTGAAGACACCCATTGTGGATGGCGCGTGCATTTTTGCCAACCGCGCCGGCTGGGCTACAGGTACGGGCTGCGCGCTGCACCAGTGGGCTGTCGATACCGGCGAGGAGCTCACGGTGGTAAAACCCGAGGTGTGCTGGCAGTTGCCGCTGCGCCGATACGAGGATTATGAAGAGCGCCCAGATGGGCAGGAGATTTTGCGCACGCAGATCGGCGAGTATGACCGCCGCGGTTGGGGTAATGGCGGCGAAGACTTTGATTGGTATTGCTCGGCTGATGCGGCCTGCCACGCCAACCCGCTGCCGATGTGGCAATCGCACGAAGACGAGCTGGTAGCGCTCATGGGCCGAGAGTCCTATGAGATTCTGGCCGCGCACTGCAAGGCACGCGCCGCGGCAGCAGAGCACGGCGTCCAGCTCACGCAGCACCCGGCCAGCGTGAAGGCCGGGAGCCTACAGGCAGGAAGCCAGCAGGCGGAGAGCTAGAGCTCGAATTTATAGCCCAGGCCGCGCACCGTAACCAGGTGCTTCGGACGGGAGGGCTGCTCCTCGATCTTGGAGCGCAGGCGCTTGACGTGAACATCGAGCGTCTTGGTGTCGCCAACATAATCGGCGCCCCAGATGCGATCAATGAGCTGGCCGCGGGTGAGTACGCGGCCGGCGTTGCGCAGCAGGTACTCCAGGAGGTCAAATTCCTTAAGAGGCATGGATACCGGCTCATCCGCGACGGTAACGGTGTGGCGTTCCACGTCCATCTTGACGCGGCCGCCCTCGAGGATCTGATCGGCTACTTCTTCCTCCACCTCGGTGTCGGCACCGGCGCCGGAATCGTGGCCGCGGCGCAGGACCGCGCGGATACGCGCGATGAGCTCGCGGGAGGAATAAGGCTTGGTCACGTAGTCATCGGCGCCAAGCTCGAGGCCGACGACCTTGTCGATCTCGGAATCGCGCGCGGTCACCATGATGACCGGCACGGACGATGTGGTGCGCAGCTGCTTGCATACCTCGGTGCCGGACATGCCGGGCAGCATGAGGTCTAGAAGGACGATATCGATGTCGTTAGCGGCAAACTTTTCCAGCGCGGTGGGGCCATCGTGCGCGATGATCGGCTCGAAGCCCTCCTTGCGGAGAAGGAATGCCAGCGGATCTGCCAGCGACTCTTCATCTTCAACGATGAGGATGGTGGTCATTGTGCTTTATCCTTTCGACGTGCTGCAACGCGTGCTACTGCACGCGGGAGCCCAGGCGCCGCCGCAGTGACGGCATCCTGATTCTCATTATCCTTCATGCCAGCATCCCGCGCTGGCTTTTCTTCCCTGTAGATAGGCAACTCAATGGTGAATGTAGAACCCGTACCGGGCCGAGACCACAGTTTGATGTTGCCGCCATGGTTGGCCACCACGTGTTTAACAATTGCTAATCCTAGGCCAGTGCCTCCGGTCTGCCGCGACCGGGCTTGGTCTACGCGGAAGAAGCGCTCGAAGACGCGCTTTTGATCATCCGGTGCGATACCGATGCCGCGGTCGGTGACGCGGATGAGCACGACCCCACCGTCCACGACTTTCTGGGAGACCGATACCGGCATCTTCTCCGGCGAATAGTTAATCGCGTTGGAGATGAGGTTAGATAGTGCGGTAACCAGCAGGGACCTATCTCCTTTGACCTGCACGCCGACGGAGGCGCCCCGGTTGAGCTCGATGGAGCGAGCCTCCGCAGCCAGTTGGTTGCGCGAGAGCGCTTCCTCGATGAGGTCATCGACGGCCAACGGTTCCATTTCCGGCAATGCCTCGGCGCCCTGCAGCTTGGACAGGGAAATAAGCTCGCTGACCATATCGGCCATGCGGTTGGCTTCCTTGTAAACCTTATTGCCAAAGTACTCCACGGTTTCCTGGTCACCGGGGTCTTGTAGCAAGGCCTCAGCCAGCAAGGCAATGCCGCCGACGGGGGTCTTGAGCTCGTGGGAGACGTTTGCCACGAAGTCGCGGCGGGCGGATTCCATGCGGACGTTTTCGCTCTCATCGGTGCCGTAGATGATGACAAAGCGGCCGTCGTTAAGCGTCAGCGGCTTAATTACCGCCTTGACCTGTGTGACGCGGTGGCCAGTGCGGCGCTTGGGAATGGCCAGGTCGACGGTGCGGGTCTCCTTATCCTCGAAGACCTCCTGCGCGGTCTGCCACACGTCCGGGTTCACGGCGCGATCATGCACCAGGGACATCTCGTGGGCGGCGGAATTGGACATGACGATTTCTTGGCTGCGGTCCAACACCGCCAGGGCCGTCGGCGAGCCTTGCACGGCCAAGTGCAGTACATGGCTGACCGTCGTGACCTGGTTGGCCTCGGCATCGCTGGCTTGGCGGTAGTGCGCAATGCGCCCGCGCAGCCAAGAAATCGCCGGCAGCGCCAGCCCGCAGGCCACCACGCCGGCGGCAAAGGAAAGAATTAATTCCACGTGTCTACCCTATCCACCACAAAGTCCCCAGGGAATACTCCCCGGGGACTGTGGCGCAGTTTCTTATTTACCGCCCTGCGCAGCAACGGCGGCGGCACCGGCAGCGGCGGCTTCCGGATCCAGGTAGGTGCCACCTGGGTTTACTACGGAGCCATCCTCGGTGATCTCATACACCAGCGGGATGCCGGTCGGAATATTCAGGCCGGCAATATCATCATCGGAGATATTGTCCAGGTGCTTAACCAGAGCGCGCAGGGAGTTGCCGTGCGCGGCGATGAGTACGGTTTCACCCTTCTTGGCGCGTGGGAGGATTTCCTCCTCGAAGTACGGAACGAAGCGGGCGACGACGTCCTTCAGGCACTCGGTCTGCGGGACCTTTTCCAGGTCGGCGTAGCGCGGGTCATTGGTCTGGGAGTACTCGGAGTCATCGGCCAGCTCCGGCGGGCGCGTGTCATAGGAGCGGCGCCATGCCATGAACTTTTCCTCACCGTATTCTTCCTTGGTCTCGGCCTTGTTCAGACCCTGCAGGGCGCCGTAGTGGCGCTCGTTGAGGCGCCAGTCGCGCACCACTGGGATCCAGTGGCGGTCGGCGGCGTTGAGTGCGATGTTTGCGGTGCGGATTGCACGGCGTAGAAGAGAGGTATAGAGGACATCGGGCAGAACGCCTTCCTGCGCGAGCAGCTCACCGCCGCGCTTGGCTTCCGCCTCGCCCTTTTCGGTCAGATCTACATCGACCCAGCCAGTGAACTGGTTGGACTCGTTCCACTTGGATTGGCCATGGCGAAGAAGAATCAGCTTTCCGTTAGTCATGTCTCCAGCATGCCACGAAATTATTACCGGCGTCAGGGTTTAATCCCCAATCGCCCGCCGTTGATGGCAATCCGGGACCTCGATGCGGCTGGCCTCGTCATAAATTTCTGCGAGCGCGGCGGCGGAGCTGGCCCAGCTAAAGCGCGCAGCGTGGGCAACAGCGGCTTCGCCCATGGCGATGCGCATGGGGTCGTCGTCAAGCAGGCGGGCTAGAGCATCGGCCCAGTCGGATGGGTCATGCGAGTGCACCAGCAAGCCGGTCTCCCCTTCGGCCACGGCTATGGGTAGCCCGCCAACGGCCGCGGCTACCACCGGCGTGCCAGAAGCCTGAGCCTCCAGCGACACCAGTCCGAAGGACTCGTTATAGCTAGGCACCGCCACAATATCGGCCGCGCGGTAGACCCCCACCAGCTCCTCTGGCGGGCGGGCACCCAAAAAGCGAACGCGCTTATCGACGCCCAACTCACGCGCCAATTCCCTATAGGACTCCGGCGCCGTATTGGCTCCCGATGGTCCACCACAGATGACCACGCGCAGGTTGCGGGCCGGTTCGCGGCGGAAGAGCTCGGCCGTGGCACGAATGAGGACCTCTGGGCCCTTGAATTTTTGCAGGCGCCCCACAAAGGCCACCACCTTGGTGTGCAGTGGAATGCCCAGCTCGCGACGGGAGCGCTCGGTATTGCGGTCCGTGCCTGGGGTAAATAGCTCGACGTCGGCGCCGGGCGAGACCACGCGAATGATGTCGCACTCGGCGTCGTAGTGCTCGGCTAAGTCGCGGGCCTCTTGCTCGGTATTGACCACGAGCAGGTCCGCGTTATCCACCAATTGCTGCTCGCAAATGCGGCGGGCCTCGGACTCCAAGGTGTCATCCGCCGTCCGAGAAGCGTTTTTTACCGCGGCCAGGGTATGGGCCGTGTGGATGAGCGGTATGCCCCAGAGATCCCGCAGTAGCCAGCCCACCTGGCCGGAGAGCCAGTAGTGCGAGTGAATGAGGTCATATTTCTTGCCCTGCCACTTGGCAAATTGCACCATGCCGCCTGCGAAAGCGGCCAGCTGGGTGGGCAGATCCTCTTTATCCAGGCCCTCGTACGGGCCCGCGACAATATTGATAACGCGCAGGCCGGGCTCGACCGCAATGATTTCGCCCTGGCTAGGCCGGGTGGCGCGAGTGTAGACGTCCACCTCTATTCCCCGGCGAGCCAGTTGGCGCGCACTATTGAGGACGTAGACGTTCATGCCGCCGGCATCCCCCGAGCCGGGCTGTTCAATCGGCGAGGTATGCATAGAGATCATGGCGATGCGCATGGCGCTCAATTCTACCGGCGCTATACTGGCCCCTGCCAGAAACCTACGCCACCGAAAGGTATAGTTTTGTCCGCATACGAATCACAGGCTTGGCTCCAGTATTACCCGGAATGGACACCGCACCACCTCGAGTACGGCGACACCACGTTGTTGGATATCTACGACAACAATCTTGAGGTCAACGCCGATAAACCGGCCACCTACTTCTTCGGACGTACCCAAACGTATGCGGAGCTGGACCGTCAGGTGCGCGCTGCGGCCGCTGGCTTGAAGGCCTTCGGTGTGCGCCCCGGTGACCGCGTCGCCATCGTGGCGCCAAACTCGCCGCAGTACATCGCGGCGTTCTACGCCATCTTGAAGCTGGGCGCCCAGGTGGTGCTGCACAACCCGCTCTACACCGCCCACGAGCTGGAGGGGCTCTTCCAGGATCACGGCGCGCGCATTGCCATTGCCTGGGATAAGGCAGCCCCGACCTTGGAGAAGCTGCGCGCAACCACCAACCTGGAAACGGTCGTGTCCATCAACATGATCAACGCCATGCCTACCTTGCAGCGCGCGGCCCTGCGCCTGCCCATCCCGCCGCTGAAGTCCAAGCGCGAGCAGCTCTCGTCCCCGGCGCCAAATACCGTGCCGTGGGAGACCTTGGTGGGCAACGCCATCGGCGGCGATGGTAGCGATATCACCACGCCGGAGGACGTGGACAAGGACACCATCGCGCTGATTATGTACACCTCTGGCACCACCGGCGCCCCGAAGGGCGCCATGCTCTCGCACGGCAACCTGTTTTCTAACCTGATGCAGGGCAAGGCGTGGGTACCAGGTTTGGGCGATAAGCCGGAGCGCATGCTGGCAGCCCTCCCCTTCTTCCACGCTTATGGCCTGACCATGAACGTGACCTTGGCGCAGTTCATCGGCGGCGAGCTAGTTATCCTGCCCAAGCCAGATATGTCGCTCATCATGCAGTTGATGAAGAAGCACACGCCGACCTGGGTACCGGGCGTGCCAACGCTCTACGAGCGCATCGTGAAGGCCGCCGAGGATCAGGAAATCCCCATCAAGGGTGTGCGCGCAGCCTTCTCCGGCGCGTCTACCCTGCCTTCGGACACGGTCAATAAGTGGGAGAACTACACCGGCGGCCTCTTGGTGGAGGGCTATGGCCTCACCGAGTGCTCGCCGATTATCGTGGGCAACCCCATGAGCACCGACCGCCGCCCGGGCTACGTGGGTATTCCGTTCCCGGATACCCAGGTGCGCATTGCCAACCCGGATAACCTGGATGAGACCCAGCCGGACGGCGTCGAAGGCGAGGTTCTGGCCCGCGGCCCGCAGATCTTCAAGGGCTACCTCAACAATGAAGAGGCCACCGAGGCCGCCTTCCACGGCGAGTGGTTCCGCACCGGTGACATGGGCGTCATGGAAGAAGACGGCTTCATCCGCCTGGTCAGCCGCATCAAAGAAATCATCATCACCGGCGGCTTCAACGTGTATCCGGGCGAGGTGGAAGAAATCCTGCGCGAGCACCCGAGCATCGATGACGTCGCCGTGGTCGGCCGCCCGCGCGAGGATGGCTCCGAGGACGTCGTGGCCTGCCTCGACCTCGCCGATGGCGCCGCCCTGGACCCGGAGGGACTCAAGGACTACTGCCGCGAGCGCCTGACCCGCTACAAGGTCCCGCGCACCTTCTATCACTTTGAGGAGCTGGCCAAGGACCAGATGGGCAAAATCCGCCGCCGCGAGGTCCAGGCAGACCTCATCCGCCGCCTCGAGGCCGAACAGAATTAACATGTTCCGCCTCATCGATAGCCCCCTCGGACCCCTGCGCTTGCAGGCAAGCCCGCGGGGGCTTTCCCGCGTGGACATCACCGCGGCCAGCACCCTGCAGGAAGCGGTGGGCGGTGTGGAAGAAGGGGGCGTCGAAAAGCGCAGCGCGGACGTGCTCGACGCCGCCCAGACACAGCTCGCGGAGTATTTCGCCGGCCAGCGCCGCGCCTTCGAGTTGCCCCTCGACCCGCCTGCGACGACCGACTTTCGCGCCGCGGTGCATGCGCGGCTGGCCGAGATTGGCTATGGGGAGACGGTCACCTACCGCGACATGGCCAAGCTGCTGGGCCGGCCCGGCGCGACGCGGGCCGTGGGCAGTGCGTGCGGCGCCAATCCCCTGCTCATCGTGCGGCCATGCCACCGGGTGCTGCGCAGCGATGGCGGGCTCGGCGGCTATGCGGGCGGTCTGGAAGCCAAACGTTTTCTGCTGACACTGGAAGAAAACTAGAGGGATTCCTCATATTTGGGATATGCTATCCCCTCAGAAATAGTTTTTGTAGCCAAACGAAAGGTTTTCCGCGTGTCCGCTTCCACCTCCCGAGCCTGGCTCGAGCACTACAGCGATTGGACCCCACACACGCTGGACTACGGCGATAAAACCATCGTCGACTATTACCGCAATAACCTGCGGGTCAATGCCAATAAATCCGCCACCTACTTCTTCGGTAAGACGCAGACCTACGCGGAGCTCGATACCCAGGTGCGCGCCGCTGCGGCCGGTCTCAAGGCTTTTGGTATTCGCCCCGGCGACAAGGTGGCCATCGTGCTACCGAACTGCCCCCAACACGTCGCCGCGTTCTATGCGGTGCAATTGCTCGGCGCCACCGTGGTCGAGCACAACCCGCTCTATACCGCCCCGGAGCTGGAAGGGCTACTCAATGACCATGGGGCGCGCGTGGTCATCTCCTGGGATAAAACCGCCTCCACTCTGGAAAAGCTACGCTCGACCACCCCGCTGGAGACCATCGTCTCCGTCAATATGGTCGATGCCATGCCACCGCTCAAGCGCCTCGCGCTGCGCCTGCCCATCCCGCCGCTGGCCGCCAAGCGCGAGCAGCTCACCAGCCCCGCACCCAATACCGTGGAATGGTCCACCCTGATCGGCGCGGCCATTGGCGGCGATGGCTCGGACCTCGATATCCCTGAGATCTCCCAGGACGATATCGCGCTCATCCTCTATACCTCCGGCACCACCGGAAAGCCCAAGGGCGCCCTGCTTTCGCACGGCAACCTCATTGCCAATGCCATCCAAGGTAAGGCCTGGGTGCCACAGATGGGCAAGCAACAAGAGCGCTTCCTCGCAGCACTGCCCATCTTCCACGCCTATGGCATGACCACGCTGTGCATCTTCAGCATCTACCTTGGCGCCGAGCTCATCCTGGTCCCCTCCCCGCAGATGCCGCTGATTATGGACATCGTAAAGAAACGCACGCCTACTTGGCTGCCGGGCGTGCCCACGCTGTATCAGAAGATCATGGACGCGGCGGAAGAAAAGGACGTCGACTTAAGCGGCATCCGCAATGCTTTCTCCGGCGCCGCCACGCTGCCCGTAGAAATTGTGGAGCGCTGGGAGACCATGACCGGCGGCCGGCTGGTGGAGGGCTTCGGCATGACGGAGACCTCCCCAGTGCTTACGGCCAATCCCATGAACGGCAAGCACCGCCCCGGCTATGTGGGCGTGCCCTTCCCGGATACGGAGGTGCGCATCGCCAACCCTGAGAACCTGGATGAGACCCAGCCCGATGGCCAACCGGGCGAGATGCTCGCGCGCGGCCCGCAGATTTTCCAGGGTTACTCTGGCAATGCCGCCGCTACCGAAAAGACCTTCCACAATGGCTGGTTCCGCACCGGTGATATGGCACTCATGGAACCGGATGGCTATATCAAGCTGGTCAGCCGCATCAAGGAAATCATCATCACCGGCGGCTTCAACGTCTACCCCGCCGAGGTGGAAGAGGCGATTGCCCAGCATCCCGACGTCGTGGATGTCGCCGCCGTGGGCCGCCCGCGCCAGGATGGCTCCGAGGATGTCGTCGGCTGCGTTACCCTGCGCGATGGCGCCGTGCTCGATCCAGAGGGCTTGAAGGAATTCTGCCGCGAGCGCCTGACCCGCTATAAGGTGCCGCGCACCTTCTACCACTTCGAAGATCTGGCGCGCGACCACCTGGGCAAAATCCGCCGCCACCAGGTGCGCAAGGACCTACTCGAGCTGTTGGAGGCAAAGGCCTAAACTTAGCGGCTATGGCAGATATTCATTATGGCGCTACCTTGACGGATTTCCTCGCGTCCGCCGTCGCGAGGTTTCCCCAGCGCCCCGCCACCTACTTCGCTGGCCACACGCTCACCTATGGCGAGCTCGACGCCCAGGTGGCGGCCGCGGCCGGTGCCCTGCGCGAGATGGGCGTGCGCCCCGGCGACCGTGTGGCGCTCCTGCTGCCTAATTGCCCGCAGCACGTGGTGGCATTCTTCGCCATCCTGCGCCTGGGCGCGGTGGTGGTGGAGCACAATCCGCGCTATACCGCGCACGAGCTCACCCCTCTGCTCGCCCACCATGGCGCCCGCGTGGCGATTGCCTGGGAGGACATTGCCCCCACCGTGTCCGCGCAGGTAGAGGCCACCATTGCCGTTTCCCTCAGCGAGCCGCTTCCCCTCACCGGCACCCCGGTGGAGCCGCACCCTGCCGCGCTTACCGACGCCGCCCTTATCCTCTACACCTCCGGCACCACCGCTCGCCCCAAGGGCGTGGTCTTAACCCACGGCAACCTCGCGGCCAACTGCCTGCAGCTGGAAACCCAGGCCCCGCTGCGCCCTGGACATGAGCGCTTTCTGGCCGCGCTGCCCATGTTCCATTCCTATGGCCTGACGATGAGCGTGCTCCTCGCGGTGCGCTGCGCGGCCGAGATCATCCTGCTGCCTGCCCCACACACCGACGCGGTGACCAAGGCGCTTGCCGCCCGCCGCCCCACCTGGATGCCGGGCGTGCCCACCATCTACGAGCGCGCCATGGCGGCCGCTCCCTTGGCCGCAGGCACCGCCGCCTCTGACGCGCCCACGGATCTCGGCGGGGTACGCTACTCCATCTCGGGCGCAGCTTCCCTCCCCTCGCGCATCATCGAGCCATGGGAGGCGCGCACCGGCGGCATGCTGGTGGAAGGCTATGGGCTTACGGAGACCTCTCCCGTGCTGACCATCAACCCCCTCGATGACACCCGGCGCGCCGGCACCATCGGCCTGCCGCTGCCGGATACGCAGCTGCGCATCGGCGATCCTCACGACCTCAGCCGCACCCAGCCGGATGGCGAGGCCGGCGAGATCCTCGCCCGCGGCCCGCAAGTCTTTAGCGGCTACCTTGCCGACGCCCCCGCCACCGCCGCCGCCTTCCATGACGACTGGTTCCGCACCGGGGATATGGGCGTGCGCGAGCCCGACGGCCATATCCGGTTGGTGGGCCGCATCAAGGAAATCATCATCACCGGTGGCTTCAATGTCTACCCCGGCGAGGTCGAGGAGGCTTTAACCTCCCATCCTGATATTGCCCAAGCCGCGGTCGTGGGCCTTCCTCGCTCTGATGGTTCGGAGCACGTCGCCGCCTGCGTGGTGCTTACCCCCGGCGCGCAGCTCGACGAATCCGCCTTGCGCGACCATTGCCGCGGGTTGGTGGCTCGCTATAAGGTCCCGCAGCGCTTCTTTGCCATGGAGACGCTCGCCGGTGATCAACTAGGCAAGCTGCGCCGCCGCGATGTCCAGCGCGATCTCCTCGCGCTGCTCAACCAGGGCTAGCCTTCTTCCCGCTCTTCCCGGCGCACCGCCTGTTGGTAGATGCGCTCGGAACGCTCCTCAAGGTCGTGCTGGGCGCGGGCTTGGGACTTAGCGGCGGCGTCGGAACGCGGCGGGGCCTGGATATGCCGCGCGGCGCGCAGGCCCAATTGCAGTTCCTTGGCGCGCAGGATCTCCGCATCGAGCTTGATGCCCAGAATGAGCATCGTATTAGATAGCCACACGGCCATGAATACGGCCATGATGAGGCTGAAGGCGCCATAGACGCTGGCTCCGGCAAAGCGCTGAGTATACAGCGCAAATACTCCCCACACCACAACATTGGTGCTCAGCGCTACGACGGAGCCTAGGGTTATCCACCGAAAGCGCGCCGGCCGCACGTTCGGGGAAAAGTGATACAAGATAGCGATCAAGCTCAGCACGATCACCACGGTGAGCGGGAAGCGCAGCCAATTCCACACTGGCATGAAGATCCCACCCAAAAAGTCCGCGGTGCCCTGCATCTCCAGCTTGCCTGCGAGCGGATTGATAACGCCGCTCACGATGGTATCGCGCAGCAGGTTAGCAAAGAGCACGATGACCGCACCGATGACGAGGACGATGGTAAGCCCCCACATCAACGCCCAGGTGCGGATGATTCCGCGGCCTTCCACTCGCCCATAGACGGTATTAGCCGTGCGCGAGAAGGCGCGCACATAGGCCGAGGCCGCAAAGAGCGAAACTAGCACGGATACCACCAGAGCGAAGGTGCCTTGCGCCGTGGAACCAATGATGGAGCCCACCAGTTTTTCGGCCTGCTCCGTCATGGAACTGGGCACGTAGTCCGCAATGAAGTGCGAGGTTAATTCGTGCACCTCGGCACGCCGCGAGGAGAAAATGAGCGTGGCGATGGAATAGGCGGCCAGCACCGTGGGGGCAAAGGCCATGAGCGTGAAGTACGTCATCGTGGCCGCACGGTCCATCAAGGCATCGTGAAAGAAATCGGCCCACACGCGGCGCGCCACCAGCCCCCAGCTTTCCTTACGTAAGCGGTTACCGCGGGCCAGGGGATCTACTTCCTCGGTGTGACCCTCAATCTTGACCACGGTGGGCGCGGTGCTGGGCACGATCTTATCCGCCCCCTCGTACCCGGATTCGCTCACCGGAGTAGCCGCGGCGCTCGACGGAGTCCCGGCAGGCTGGCGGCCGGCGGGCTGCTCGCCGTCAGGCTGTTCGGCAGAAGGCAAGTCCCCAGGGGTGCGTGCGGCGCCGGGGGCCTCGGCGGCGTCGTCCAGAGTGCTCATATTATCCCAGCGTATGCGGTAAAGAATCTATTTCAGGAAGTGACACTCAACCGTGATTACACTGGGGAAGCATGACTGAACAGAATGACACAAAGCTCAACGTTAAGTCCTTCGAACTCGACCACCGCCTAGTCAGCGCGCCGTATATCCGCGTGGCCGACCGCACGGATTTGGGCGGCGGCGTCGAAATCATCAAGTATGACCTGCGCTTTTGCCAGCCTAACCAGGACCACCTGGACACCAAGGCGCTGCACTCGGTGGAGCACATGATGGCAAACTTCATGCGCAACTACACCGATAAGCTCATCGGTTTCGCCCCAATGGGCTGCCGCACCGGCTTCTACGCCATCACCAACGGCATGGAGCAGGACGAGCTGCTGCGCGCGGTGGAAGGCGCGCTCAACGATATTCTTAACGCTACCGAGGTACCGGCCGCCAATGAAGAGCAGTGCGGTTGGGGTGCGCACCACAGCTTGGAGGGCGCGCAGGAGGCGGCCCGCGCATTCCTGGGCGCTAAGGATGAGTGGCTCCAGGTCATGGCGGCCTAAGCGAGTCGCCGGCGCGATAGGCGTCGAACTGAAAAGCAGCCACGATAGACCCGAAAACCGCGTGGTTAAGGGCGCTATCGTGGCTGCTTTGTAGGTTTTATGCCCCAGAGACTCGGAGCAAAAGCGCGCTCGCGCACTACTCGTCGAGGGAAAGGCCGATCCACACGGGCTCGGGCACGAGCTCCACGCCGAAGGTTTCCTGGACGCCGTCACGGATGGTGCGGGCAAGGTCCACGATATCGGCGGCTGTGGCCTCGCCGCGGTTGGTCAGCGCCAGCGTGTGCTTCGTCGAGAGCGTGGCCCGGGCGGAGCCCGGGTAGCCCTTGGCAAACCCGGCGCGGTCAATGAGCCAGGCGGCGGACAACTTTTCCCGGCCGGTCTCGGCAGAGGGGTGGCGGGGCATGGAGTCTGCGGTGGCGTCGCCAAGCGAGGCACGGACCTTGGCCTGGACGGCGTCGGCAAGAGCGGAGTCCACCACCGGGTTGGTAAAGAAGGAGCCGGCGGACCAGGTGTCATGGTCGGTGGGGTCGAGCACCATACCCTTGCCGCGGCGGAGCTTCAATACCTCCTCGCGGACCTCGGCCACGGGGCGGCGCTCGCCCGGGTTCTGGGTGAGCTGGCCAAAGCGCAGCGGGCGGGAAAGGCCCTCGGTATCGAGCTGGAGCTCCACCTCAAGGACCACGGCGCGGCCGGTGAATTTCAGGTTGGAATAGCGATACGCTAGCTCCAGATCGGAGGCGGGGACCCACTCATCGCTATCGGTGCGGCGGCTATAAAGGCGCACGCGGGTAAGGACCTCAGAGATCTCCGCGCCATAGGCACCCACATTCTGCACCGGGACCGCGCCCACGGTGCCGGGGATGCCAGAGAGGCACTCGATACCACCCAGGCCGAGCTGCACGGAGCGAGCCACCACGTCATCCCAGACGGCGCCCGCCTGTGCGCGCACCACTCCGGTCTCGGTGTCCATAGAGACCTCATCGAAGTCGAGGATAACCGCGACGAGATCCACTGCACCATCGGCCACCAAGAGGTTGGAGCCGCCGCCAACGACGATGAATTTCACTTCGGCGTGATCAAGGGCACGCACCACGGCGACGGCAGCCTCTGGCTGCGAACAGCGCAGTGCGGCCTGCGGTTTTCCGCCTACACGCAGCGTAGTCAGGTCCGCGAAGGTGGCGGCGGGGTCCAGTTCCACGCCGTCGATCTCTGTGAGCTGTTGCGTCAAAGATTTATCAAGCACGCCTACCAAGGTAGTCTGTTAGGCATGTCAACCCGTAGTGAAAACACCGTAACCATCAATCAGCCCATCGAAAAGGTTCACAAGGCGCTGCTCACCAAGGAATACTGGGAGTACATCGTGGCCAACCTCTCCCCTGAGGCGGGCCAGGTGCACGACTTCAGCGATAACGTAGCCACCCTCTTCGAGGTTCTGCCGACCACCCTGCTGCCAGAGGCAGTGCGCGCCATGGTCTCCCAGGACCTGAAGGTCAAGCGCGTGGTTACCGTTGGCGAGCTCAACGGTGAGGCTGCTGACGTTAACTACACCGCGGATGTCAAGGGCACCCCGGTTGATTTCAAGGGCGATATCTCCCTGGCCGGCGAGGGCGAGATGACCAAGCTGTCCTACGTCAACGAGATTTCCGTCAACATTCCGATGATGGGCGCCGCCATCGAGCCGAAGGTGGGCGAGTCCCTGGGCGAGCTCTTCGATAACGAGGGCAAGCTGACCGAACAGTGGATTTCTGAGAACGCCTAAGCTCTAAAGACCCAAAATCTATGGCCGACCACGCACATAATCTGCGCGCCAGCGCAGCTGCGGGTCGGCCTTTTGGCGTTATTACCCGCGGCACCACCAACCACAATCGGCTGCGGCGCTGCGATAGGTGGATGCTCGCGCACCCGGAGATTTCCGCGCTGCTGCGGCATGTGGATACGCCGCTGGCGCTTGACGTGGGCTACGGGGCCTCGCATGCCACCACCGTGGAGTGGGCAGGGTGGCTGCGCCGGGCGAATCCGCGGGTAGACGTGCGCGGGTTGGAGATCCACCCGGACCGGGTGCTGCCGCCGCGCGATGGCGTGCGCTTCGAGCTGGGAGGCTTTGAGCTGGCTGGCTACCGGCCGCAGCTGGTGCGCGCGTTTAATGTGCTGCGCCAGTATGACGTGGACCAGGTGGAAGAGGCCTGGCAGACGGTATGTTCCCGCCTCGCCCCAGGCGGTTTCTTTGTGGAGGGCACCTGCGATGAGCTCGGCCGGCGCGCGGCCTGGTTGTTGCTCGATGCCCATGGTCCGCGGACGCTCACCCTGGCGTGGGACCCGTTCGATGTGGCGCACCCCTCCGATATTGCCGAGCGCCTGCCCAAAATCCTCATCCACCGCAACGTACCCGGTGAGCCCATCCACGAGCTGCTTCAGGCCGCCGACGAAGCTTGGGACCGCGCGGCTGGCTGGGCGCCTTACGGTCCGCGCGTGCGCTGGCGTAGGGCGCGCGCCATGCTTGCCGACGCCCCCTTTAACATCCACCCCATCCGCCGGCGCCTGCGCGATAATGTGCTCACCGTGGACTGGGAATCGGTGGCGCCGCAAGGCTAAAAATGTGCTGCTAACTTCGCCGCAGACTTTGCCCCGCGCCGTCTCATGCGCCACACTGGTACGCATGGCTTCGAAGAAATCGGCGGGTTCACTCGCCTGGAAAATCATCATTGGCATCCTCGTAGCACTTCTCGTGCTCATTCTGCTGGCTGAGTTTGGCCTGCGCTGGTTCATCGGCAACCAGATGACCTCGCAGTTCAACGAGGCCGCTGAGCAAGAGGGCATCCAGGTCAAAGAAGACCCCTCCGTCAGCTTCGGCGGCAGCCCGCTCCTGTGGGGCCTGTTTCAGGGCTCCATTTCCCAGATGGATATGACCACGCCGTCCACCCTGCAAATCGACGGCACCGAGATCAAGGGCCAGCCTGCCTCCGAGATCCACGTGGAAGATATGAGCACGGACCAGGACAACCCGGTGGCCGGCAAGCTGCGCGCTTCTACCACCGTGCCGGATGACTACCTGCTGGCCTCCTTCCAGAAGGGTATTTCCGAGCAAGCCGGCAGCGACAAGGTGGGCAATATGGTGGTCACGGAGATTACCGCCAATGAGCAGGACCATGTGCTGGACGTGAAGTTCGCCGGCGGCCTGGCCAACCTCTCGCTGGAGCCCACTGCCCACGATGGAAAGCTCGATATCCGCGCCACCGAGGCCTCCATCTTCGGCCTCGAGCTGCCGGATCAGGCCACCGAAGCCATCTCCTCCGCGCTGCAAAACGGCATGTCGGATCAGTTCGTGGGCTCGGACATGAACGTCGATTCCGTGGAGGTGCTCGATGGCGAACTCAAGCTCACCATCACCGGCACCGATGTTCCGATGAAGGACATGGATAAGTTCGCCGGCGGCGGTGACTCCGCGGGCCAGAGCGGGGCCACGGGCAAGGGCGCGCCGCAGCAGGACGCGCAGGAGAAAGCCGCCTAAACCGCGGGAGCGGGAAACTCGAGGACCGGAAGTGTGGCAGCGGCCAACTCCGGTCCTTTTTTCTTGTCTTCTTCACCGGCGCCGGATTCCGCGCGGTCCTCGGCTGCGGCCGCGGAGCTGCGCACAATGAGGCGCTGGTAGCCGGCTTGGTGGGCGGCGTTGAGGGTGGCGTCGGCAAGCGGGGCGTCTGGGACGATGAGGCCCAAGCGGGCCGGATCCGGGCAGGCCTCGCGGATGGCGATGAGCTCGGAGAGCACGGCATTGGCATCCGACACGGTCTCATCGAGGCTGACCCACACCTCGCTGGCGCCCGATTGGATGGCCAAGCGCGCCTCAGAGGCCTTGATGAGCGTGTGGTGGCGGCCGGTGGGATAGCCGGCGACGGAGATGATATCGGTCGCGCCGGCCCCCGCGGCAATGGAAACATGGTGCGGGGAGACCACGACGGTGTTATCGGCGGCGCAGTCCTTGACCGTCGCGGCCGGGGCAGCAAGCAGGTTAAGCATTAGTAGCTGTAATCGCCGTTGATGATGGCCTTGAGCTGCGGGCGCACATCAAACCAGTACACGCCGGTAATGACCGCGCCAATCCATGACAAGAAGGGCATACCGGTGGCCATCGCTACGGCCGAGCCCGCCAGCAGGCCAACCCACACCCACTTGCCCTGGCGGTCGCCGGCACGGAAGGCATCCTCGCGCGTGGCGGCGGCAATCACCGCGCCGACGATGGCAGTCAGGGCGAGGATTTGGAAGATGTACCTGTCTAGATTCAGGACAAGATCATAAAGTAAATACATGCAGATTAATTCTGTGGGTCGTCGGTGTCGATTACTTCGCCATCGATAATATTATCGCCCTGCGAAGGAGCCGAATTCTGGCCGGGGCGCGGGCCATTTTTCTTCTCCGCGCGGCGGGCCTGGGCGGAGTTATAGGCGTCTACGACGCCCTCGCGGGTCTCTTGATAGGCGGTAGTGAACTTGCCCTTGGCGTCAGCGAAAGACGCGGACTCGCGGGTGCCGTCCGCGGCCTTCTTTAAGGAAGCACCAAATTCCTTCGCGGTGGCGGTGGCCTTATCAACTAGGCCGTCCTTGCCAGTGCTGCCATAGGGGCTCTCCGCCTGCGCGCCATGAGCGTGCTGGGTGCGCTCTTCTTGCAGGCGTCCGCCAAAGTCCTTGGCTACGTCGAAAGCGGCGCTGCCGGCATCCTTTAGGGAATCAAAAATCTTCTTATTATCGCTCATTGCTCATTACTCCTTGTGTTTAAGCACCAAAGATAAGGTGGTTGATCGCGAATATCACCAATCCTGCCAGGGAACCGACGATAGTGCCGTTCAAACGAATAAATTGCAGGTCCTTGCCCACCATGAGCTCGATATTGTGGGAGGCTTCCTCCGCATCCCAGCGCTTGATGGTCTCCGGGATAATCGCGATAATTTCTGGCGCGAATTTCTCCACGGCGTAGCGCGCGGCCTTATCCACGAGCGCATTGGCTTGGGCCAGGAATTCGGAGTCCTCGAGCAGACGGTGCGCCAACTCCTTTACCTTCGCCGTAATCTTCAGGCGCAGGAAAGACTCTGGGTCATTGAGCTGGTCAATGAGCGTGGTGGACACCGTGCGCCACATGGCCGCCGGTGCCTGCTGGGCTTGGTCGGAGGTGAGCATCTCTTGCTTGATGCCCTCGATGCGCCCGCGCATGTCCGCATCCCACTGCAGGTCCGCGGCCAGCTTGGACAGGTTGCGGCGAATGGCCAGGCGGGCCTCGTGGTTGCCATTGCGGCGCACTTCATCGGCGAATTCCACGAGCTCGGTATAGACCTTCTCCCCCACCATCTCGCGGGCAAAGCGCGGCGCCCATCCTGGCATGCGTTCATCGATGGCGGTGACCACGGTGGGCTCCATGCTCAGAATCTTGCCGTGCGCCCACTCGATGAGGTCGTCTTCCAGCGGACGAGCCTTGCCGTCAGCAATATAGCCCTCCAGCAACCTACCCAGCGGCGGGCCCCACTCAGGCTCGGCCAGGCGGTCCATGACTTGGGTGCGGATGAACTGCTCTGCTTCTTCGGGGTCGAGATCCTCCACCACGCTGGCGGCACGCTCGCCAATCCACGCGGAGACCTCCTCCGCCTTTCCGGGCTCCACACCCTGGCGCGCCAGCCATAGCGGCAGCTCCGCCTCGCGCACCTTGGCGCTGAGTGCATCCGCGGTCAGGAAGTTCTCCTCCACAAAGTCACTTAAGGCATCGCCCACGCGGTCCTTATTATTCGGAATCAGCGCCGTATGCGGGATGGGCAGCCCCATCGGCCGGCGAAATAGCGCAGTCACCGCAAACCAGTCCGCCAGACCGCCCACCATGCCGGCCTCCGCCGCTGCACGCACGTAGCCCACCCATACCGGAGCTCCGCTTTCCGACGCCTGCCACCACGAACACCCCAAAAAGATCACCGCTGCACCAATCAGGAACGACAGCGCAATCGCCTTCCACCGGCGCAGGTCCGCACGCCGGGCCTCTTGGTTGCCAGCCTGCGGTACGGGAGCTGCACCCGACGATGCCGATGCCGTAGCCATCTCGAGGCCTTCCTCCGCGCGGTGCGTCATGAGTTCTCCTTGAGGTTGTGAAGGTGTATTCGGGCTTCGACCATTAAGACTAGTGCGTACTTAAAAGCACTCGACCTCTGCCTTCAGTAATTGAGTTTATGGACGACAAAGAATCTGAACTGAAGGGGCCCAGGCTCTGTTCTGTTAGAGAAGATAGACACCCACCAGCACAAACACTAACTTCGTTAATCTAAGCAGGTGGTCTTAATGGGGTTGACCAGGTCGCTTCCGAGGCTAAGGATAAGCTCTTCGATGCTGCCGAGGGTATGAAGGATAAGGCCAACAAGGTTATCGGCGGCCTGAAGGACGACTAATCCTCGGCCTCCTCGTCTCTGTCTCTGCACATCGCTGCGCTGACACTCTGCTGGCGCAGCGAATTTATTGATCAAGAGAACGTCCGCATCACGAAACGCGGTGACGTGTCCGAGCAGCAGAAGGCTATCCCCTCGAAAGCGATTGCTGGATAGAGCCCAACCGTAGTGTCATAACCACATCCCCAATTCCAACTTTCCCGGAAGCAGCGTCAGAGGCTTTTAATGCCCAGAAGTACGCAAAGTAAAAATCCGCCCAGGTTCACCCAGAGACACGCATTATCATGTCGATTTGCCCCTTGCTTTCATCTTCTCTAGGGAAACCAGCAGCTAAAACCACAAATCAGAACATATGCTTTAGCATATGTTCTGATTTATGGCGGGCTCGGCGAGTGCGCTGATTTACCCTCACATTGCGTTGTTTACACGTTTTCAATGCTCATTATAAAAAAGGGTTCAAACGGAATTCGTGTAGGCGCAATCAAGGGCTATAAAATATCGCATTCCTTGCATCCAAACCTGTACATCCAGAGAATTGCCTTGGATTGGCGGTAACAGGTACTAGATATGCGTTCGTAAAATTAGCGCGCGTTAACGTCGCTCCACGAAGGTCTGACTCGCTAAGAATTGCGTTCGTAAAATCTGCGTCGGTGAAATCTGCCGATTTCAAGTTAGCCCATGCCACCATGGAGCCGCGGAAAGAGCATCCTTTACATATGCTTCCTTCGAGATTGATATCCGTCAGGTCATAGTTGGACATATCTTTTCCGGAAATGTCTTTACCAGCGAGTCCCGTGACCCACGTTTGGGGCATTGCTCTATACATCTTTTACGTGGTCCGATCTGTTTCGATTGTGGAACTGGCCTATGGCCAACAATATAAATGCGTTTAAAAATACGTTTACTAGAGACAACAAATCGATGTAACCATGACCTAACCCTAGAAATCCTGATAGACCTAGGACAAACGCTAGACAGGTGCTTAAAGAGGCTGCAATAAAAACCCATTTAGCGGTGGTTGTTCTGTACCTGTATAACGCGCACCAAATAATTAGGGTGATTCCAATTAAAACAAGAACTTTGCTATTTTCCATGTCTACTCACAGTGAAAAGCGAAACTGTATTTCTTGTCTCTAGCATCGAGTTGCATACGGGAATACGATGTTTGGAGAGTATTTTCCTCCGAGGGCTCGGATGGTAAGGCATCGACCTGTATTAGTGGCGTGAGCTGCTACTGCGGCAGCGCCTGCGCACGCACCTTTGGCTAGCCAGGTACCTAGGCCAACTCCTACTACTCGACCGGCGCAGTAAGCGGTTCCTATGGCGATCCCGCTCGTCTCATCTTTGGAAAAGACTAGCTCTTGTCCGATTTTCTTTCCCCAGCCATGAACGTCTCGGATATAGGGATCTGAAGTAACCGGCTTGCCGGCAGGGCTCGACGAGATGTGCTGGATTATCCTATCTCCATCGATTGAAAAGTGAGTATTTACCTCGTTTCCATCTATGTCTTTGGCCCAAGCAGGTTCAATGTATGCGCTAGGTTCCTCACCTTCTGCTGGACGTACTAGAATGTGCCCACTTGGAAGCTTTTCAAGAAAAGAATCTGAGAACTCAAAAGAAAGTTCCAAAGGGACGCCTCCATCGCTAATGCTAACTAGCTGATTGCCATCTTCGCGCTCTATTAACTTCGTCTTTGTTCCTGCGTTCTTCGATGGCGCCGGACTGATTATGCTGTCCTGCTGTGGAAGTAAGGATCCTTCGTTTATTTTTAAGCTTCCATTGTTTGCTACCCATTTCTCTCCAGTAGTGAAGTGTCCCAGGTTTTGTTCCGTTTGAGTAGATGGGAAAATCTGGAATATGCCGAGAAAATTTGACCAGGATGCG
>NZ_JASPHM010000010.1:0-100777 GCF_030229215.1 Corynebacterium sp. MSK150 | reverse complement strand
CAAACCAATCAACACACAACCATGCACACAAAAAATAAAAAGTACATTGGCACACTATTGAGTTCTCAAACATCATCACCACACAACAACCGCACACGCTTCGGCATGCAGCTCATTGTGAGCAAAAAGAATTTTGTTTTGTCAGGGCCTGTTTTCCTATCGCCGCTTCAGCCAGGAACTTTTTTGTTCCTGTGGGGCGCTGTCGGTCGCGCTGACTCGTATTAAGTTACACAGCGACTTAAACAAACACAAATCCCCAGGCCAACCCTTCTTTTGAGCGGTTTAATTTATGCCCATCCAAGCGCTCATTCCGCCTCGGTGCGCGTTCGCTCGGCGAATGTAGGCGGGGAACGTCAATGCCCAGGCCACATAGAAGGCCACCGCCAAGAAAAGCTGGACAACCGCGGGAACCGCCACCTGAGTACACAGAAGGGCTATCCCGGCGATGAGGACCGCATAGAAGGCGAATAGGTGCCAATTCTTCTTTCCCAGAAATTCCAGACTGGCCACTACTGGGGCGCAGGTGGCACTAGGCAGCGCGACGGCCGCAACGAGTTCACCGTCTTTCGCTAGTACTGCGCTGAAGGTTAAGGCGACGACGACAGGGATCAGTCCGAGCACTGCAGTGTGGCGGGCCCAGACGGTACGGCTACCACCAAGCACCGTGTATCCACGAAGGGATACCCGCAAGCTGTGCAAAGCCGCAGCGAGCGCTACCGCCGTCAGTGCCCAGCAGAAACTTCCTAGGAAGCCTAGGACTGGGATTTGATCCTCATACCTGTAGAGAGCAAGACCGATCGCAGGAGCCAAACACGCTGCGCCCCACGCCTTGACCTGGGGGCGATAAATTGCTTGCCCGGCCAAGGTGCGAGGGAACCATCCAAATCCGTTTGAGGGTTGGGAACTGGTCGTGGTGTACCCGGCCCGTTTAGGAGTAGCCCTGCGGTACATGGCCCACGCCGCTGCGAGGGCATAAATGGGCAATGCCCACCACAACTGCACGGTGAGGGCGCCAATAGCTGCCGCTAGTGCGCACAGGGCAACGAGAATGCGGCGATGCTCATTCCAGGTTTTCGAGTCTAGACCCACTAGCTGGTACTTCTTAAAGTCTGGTGCCAGGGAAAGTATTAGTGACAAGGAAAAGATCACCGGGAGCACGTTCCACGTCCGCTGCGCCATGACGGGCATGACAAGCAAAGCGAAAAGGAAAAAGGTCCAGCGCCACCAATCGCCTAGGTACCACAGGAGTTTCATGCTTTCTCCTCCAATGCCAGAACCGCACGCTCCAAGGAGACCTCATTGACCCGCAGGCCATGGGCCTGAGCAGTGCGGAAGATGGGGTCGGTGGTGGTAGAGCGGGCGTCGATAAGCACGCGGTCCCCCAATCCTGTGGTTTCCCTACTGAGTACGCGGAGGTCGAGCTCTGTAACCGCGGCGTTGAGAGCCTCAGGTGGGCCGGTGAGCTCAAGAATTCCCTCGATGAAGTCATCAATGGGGCCTGAAATTGGGTTATCCCCCATCAGCGAAACGGTATCTAGGAGGCCCGCCACCTCATTGAGGTGATGGGTGGAGATGACGATGGTGCGGCCGTGCTCCTCGCGCAGCACCTGATAAAAGAGTTCGCGGCGCTGTGCATCGAGGCCGAGGTAGGGTTCGTCGAGGAGCATGACTTCGCAGCCAGAAGCAACGGCAAAGATGAATCCCACCGCTGACTTTTGCCCGCGGGACAGGGAAGAATAGGCCTTGGCCGGTACGTCGAAGCGAACCAACAGCTCATTGAACCGCTCCTCATCCCAGCGCGGCCAGCGCGCCTTACCAATAACACCCAGCTTTCCGATGCCCCAGGAATCCGGCAGCGGATTATCAATCCCCATCAAAATGACTCGGTTAAGGACCGACTGCTTGTCAAAGGGCTCTTCGCCGAAGACGGTGATACCGCCAGATTGGATTTGGCCAGCAATTTTGCGCAGGAGCGTGGTTTTGCCGATGCCGTTGGGGCCAACTAAGCCGTGCGTCATGCCATCGGCAAAGGTGAAATCTCGTGTCTTAATCATGAGTACATTCCTCGGCTTTCTGCAACGCGATCAAATAGGTCATGGAGCTGGGCGCGGTCGTAACCTAGACGAACGGCTTCGTCGACAAGCGGTGCCATATACTCCGCCGCGAAATCAGCGCGGCGGCGCTCGCGGATCGTGTTCAGGGCCCCTTCCGCCACAAACATGCCAATGCCGCGGCGCTTATCCAGCACCCCGATATCCACAAGGAGGTTTATCCCCTTCCGGGCAGTGGCCGGGTTGATGTTGTGAAAATCAGCAAGCTCGTTAGTGGAAGGGGCCCTATCCCCCTCGCCCAAGGTCCCGTCCACGATGGCGTCTTCCACCAAGGAAGCAATCTGGCGGAAGAGTGGTTGCGTGGAATTATCCATTGGCTCTCGGTTCGTTGGTTAGTTACTTGTGTAACCAACCATATCGGCAACACCCCACCCCTGCAATACTTCCAAAGAGAAAACTTTTTTGCTGCCACTGCGCTGGGATTTTGTCCAAAGTTATCGACGTTTTGTGACTAATGGGGCACACTGGAAACCACAAAGAATTTTATTTAGAACAATTAGAACGGAACTTAGGAGCCATGCTTGAACGCACACTCGTCTTTGTCGATACCTCATACTTGCTCGCTAGCTTTTATAACTCGTGGGAAACGGGTGCCCGCGCACAACTAGAAATCGATCTGCCCGAGGTAGTCAGCACCATGGGCGGGATGATCGAGAACCAACTCGGGACCCCCATCCAGCGCCAATACTGGTATGACGGCATTCCCGATACCGGCCCGCACCGCTACCAGCGCGCCCTGCGCACCTGCGAAGGGGTCCAGCTGCGCACCGGTCAGCTCATCGAATGGGGTGAGCGCCGCACCCAAAAGGCCGTAGATACCCGCCTCGTGGCAGACATGGTCATTGCCGCCATGAAGGGCCAATTCACTGACTTTGTGCTCGTCAGTGGCGATGCAGACATGATTCCCGGTGCTCAAGCCGCCGTGGATAATGGCATCCGCGTACATCTTTATGGGTTTGGCTGGGACTCCATGTCCTCCGCACTGCGCCATGCCTGCGATTCCACCACCATCTTGGACCCTCGCGAGGACTTCGCAGACGCTATGGAATTGCAGGTCCTAGAAGGCCCGCTTCCTCCAGTGGTGCGCGAAAATGCGCATAAAGAGGGCGAGGAAATGCCCGAACCGGATGAATGCGGCGAGCCCTCAGAGGTGGAGGCAGCCTTCGGCGCCACAGAAAAGCCCACCCCGGCCCCGACACCCAAGCCGGCTCCGCCCAAGGCGGATGCCGCAGAGGATTCCCCCGCCGAGGAAGACTCTCCGGCGGAGAAGCCGGCGCCCAAGCCATCCATGATGGCACCGCGCCGCAAGCTGCGCTCTAAGTATGTGCCGCTGCCGGAAGAAGTATGGAGCTCGGCCGGCTTCCAATCCCCATTCGACGTGGGCCAGCAATACGCCTCGTGGTGGTTCGATAACGCTGCTAGCACCGAGCAGCGAGATCAGGCACATCTACTTTCAGGCGGCGGGCTCCCCCCGGAGATCGACCGTCCGCTGTTGCAGTTTGCCTGCGAGACCCTGCACGAATACACCCTGACCGAAACCCAACGCGTGAACCTGCGCGATGGATTCCACTCAGGGATTCGTGGGGTTCTGATTAATGTTCGCCGGCAGAATTAATCGCCAGACTCGAGCTCTTTCTTCTTTTTAAGATCCGCCCGGATGGCATCGAGGCGAGCAGTCGCCTTCATGTCATTGCCGGCGGCTTGGATCTCATTAATGCGATCGCCGCCGGTGGCGTGCTGCAATTCTTGCGCGCCAAGGGCATCGGCGTAGCGCTTTTCAATCTTGGCACGCACAGAATCAAGAGTAGGTACAGAATCGTCCGGGTTGAGCTGATTCATGGAATCAATAGCCTGGGCGTTCTTTTCTTGCATAGCCGCCTGGTCCGCCTGGGCCTCCAGCTGGCTAACCTGCGCTAGTTGTTCCTTCAAGCGCACCTCAGACTGCTGCTGCTGGCTCTTGGCCTGCGCGGCAGCCTGCTCTGCGGCGGCGTACTGCTGCTTAACGTCTTCCAGCTCCTGCTCCACTGCTACCAGCTGGGAGGCAACCACTTCCGCAGCCTGGTTATATTCGGAAGCTTTTTGCGGATCCTCCGCAGAATCCGCCAGCTCCAACGCGCGCTGGGTTTGAGACTGGTAATCCTGCTGGGACTTGACCAGGCGGTTCATCTGCATCTCCAGCTGGGACTTATGACCGATGATTTCTGCGGCGTGATCAGAAATCTGCTGGTGCTGCTCCTTAGCGGCCTGGACGGCCTGCTGGATCTGCACCTTCGGATCAGCGTTCTCATCAATCTTCTGATCGAAGGAACTCATCATGTACTTCCAGCCCTTGCTGAAGGGGTTAGCCATTATCTTCTCCTTTGGACATAAAAAGACGCTTTCTAGCGAGTTTAGCGATACTCACCAGAAAGCGCCCAGGAAGCTAGCGGGGATTAACCCTGCGCGTTCTGCTCTTCTACCTGGCGGCGAACCTCCGCCATATCGAGCTCCTTGACCTGCTTCAGCAGGTCTTCCAATGCTGCAGGTGGCAGCGCGCCAGCCTCGCGGAAGACCAAGATGCCATCGCGGAAGATCATCAGCGTAGGAATGGACTGAATCTCCAGCGCGGATGCGAGGCCCTGGTTGGCCTCGGTATCAAGCTTGGCAAAGGTAGCATCCGTGTGCTCTTCGGAGGCCTTTTCAAAAACCGGCGCAAAGCGCTTGCAGGGGCCGCACCAATCGGCCCACGCGTCTACGAGCGTAATGCCCTCGCCGGTAACGGTTTCTTCAAAGTTTTCTTCGGTGACATCGATAGTAGCCATGGTTATTCTAACTCCTTTGCGGATTGCTTTATTCCCCAACGTACATGAAATATCCTTGTCATATACCCCTAGGGGGTATAAAATGGTCCCGGAAACCAACCCTAAGAAAGGATCATCATGAGCACCAAGAACTACACCGTAGAGGGCATGACCTGCGGACATTGCGAAATGTCGGTAAAGGAAGAAGTCGGCGAAATTTCCGGCGTTAGTGAAGTCACTGCTGACCACACCACCGGCGCCGTTACGGTTACCGGAACCGATTTCACCGACGAGCAAGTAGCGGCCGCCGTGGCAGAGGCCGGCTACACGCTGAAGTAGGAACCACCATGTCCCACTTGGACCTTGGCGTAACGGGAATGACGTGCACCTCCTGCTCCTCCCGCGTCGAGCGCAAGCTAAACAAGCTCGAGGGAGTAAGCGCCAGCGTCAATTTCGCTACCGAGGCGGCGGCCATCGAGTATGACTCCCAGTCGGTAAGTCCACAGGAGCTCATTTCGGTGGTAGAGAGCGCAGGATACGGCGCCTTCGATATGGCGGGGGCGAAGGCGGAGGAGCCCCAAGCCGAGAAGAGCAGTGACGGAGGGCTACTGCGCCGCACCATCATCTCTGGTGCCCTATCGCTACCGCTCATGGTGGTATCGATGTGGCCGGCACTGCAATTTCCCAATTGGCAGTGGGCCTGCGCCATCGTGGCCACCATCGTTTATATCTTTGGTGGCGCACCATTCCACACTGCAACGTGGACAAACCTCAAGCACGGTTCTTTCACCATGGACACGCTTATCACCATGGGAACCTCGGCGGCTTATTTTTGGTCGCTGTGGGCGCTGTTTTTTGGCAACGCGGGCGAACCGGGCATGAAGATGCACATGACGTTGGATGCGAACACGGCGCAGATGGATCACATCTATTTCGAGTCCGTGGGCATGGTCATTACCTTCCTCCTACTCGGCCGGTGGTTCGAGGCACGGGCCAAAGGCCAGTCCTCTGAGGCCCTGCGGGAGCTGCTCTCCCTAGGCGCTAAGGAAGCCTCGGTGCTGAGGGAGGGAGGCGAGCAGCGCATTCCCATTGCCCAGTTGCAGGTAGGCGATGTCTTCGTAGTACGCCCGGGCGAAAAGATCGCCACCGATGGCATCGTTGTTGCCGGTAACTCGGCGGTCGACGCCTCCATGATTACCGGCGAGCCCGTGCCCGTTGAGGTCGGCTCCGGCGATGCGGTGACCGGCGCGACCATTAATGCCTCTGGCAAGCTTGAGGTGCGCGCGACCAAGGTGGGCGAGGATACGGTACTGGCCCAAATGGCCCAGCTGGTCACGGATGCACAAACGTCCAAGGCGCCGGTACAGCGCCTCGTGGACCGCATTGCGCAAGTCTTCGTCCCCGCGGTCATTGCCGTAGCAGTGCTGACACTCCTTGCCCATCTCTTCTTCGGCGGGGTGGCCCCGGCCTTTATCGCCGCGGTCTCCGTCCTCATTGTGGCCTGCCCTTGCGCTATGGGCTTGGCGACGCCCACCGCGATCCTCGTCGGCACCGGCCGCGGAGCGCAGCTCGGGCTTGTCATTAAGGGCCCTGAGATCCTGGAATCTACGCGGCAAATCGATACCATCGTCATGGACAAGACCGGCACGGTCACGGCCGGAGAGATGTCCGTTTCCGCCGTACACGGCGATGTCCTCGACTTGGCCGCGGCCGTGGAACACAACTCCGAACACCCCATCGCTCGCGCCATCGCAAGAGAGCGCAGCGTTCAGCCGGCTACCGACTTCGCAGTGGTTCCGGGTGGCGTGGAAGGAACTGTGGAGGGGGTCCGGGTGGGCGTCGGCAAGCGCCAAGGCCCGTTGGGCGACCTGGAAGCGCCGTTCCGCGCCGCACAGGACGCTGGTGCCACGCCGGTGGTCGTCACCGTCAACGGACAGCCCGCAGGCGTCATTGAGGTGCGCGATACCATCAAGCCCAGCTCGGCCGCCGCCGTAGCGCAGATGAAGGAACTGGGGCTCACCCCTTACCTGCTGACCGGTGATAATGCCGGGGCCGCTCACGCCGTGGCTGCCGAGGTGGGAATCGACCACGTCAGCGCCGAGGTCCTACCAGAGGACAAGGTGAACCACATCAAGGAGTTGCAGGCCGCTGGGCACACCGTGGCGATGGTGGGCGATGGCATTAACGACGCCGCGGCACTGGCCCAAGCCGACCTTGGCCTCGCCATGGGCGCGGGTACCGACGTCGCAATCGAAGCCTCCGATATCACCCTCATGAATGGCGATCTGCGTTGCGCCGCTGATGCTATTCGGCTCTCGCGCCGCACACTAGCAATCATTAAGGGCAACCTCTTCTGGGCCTTCGCCTATAACGTCGTACTCATTCCCGTGGCCGCGCTGGGCTGGCTCAACCCCCTGCTGGCCGGCCTGGCCATGGCACTGAGCTCGGTTTTTGTAGTTACCAACTCACTACGACTGAAAGGTTTTTCTGTTCAGCGATAGTATTATCGCATGCTCAGCCGCACCGAACGTCTCGATCGCCTTCCCGTCACCTCTAAGCACAAGCGCCTACTCCTAGGTTCCGGCCTTGGATGGGCGCTTGATGCCATGGATGTAGGGCTAATCTCCTTCATCATGGCCGCCCTTGCTGTTCACTGGGATCTTGGTCCTAGCCAGACCTCTTGGTTAGCCTCGGCGGGCTTCCTTGGCATGGCGCTCGGTGCAACCTTTGGCGGATTGCTGGCAGATAAATTCGGCCGCCGCAATGTCTTTTCTCTCACCTTGCTTATCTACGGCTTGGCAACAGGGGCTTCCGCGCTAGCTGGGGGACTTACGGTTCTCATCATCTTCCGATTCATAGTCGGGCTGGGCCTCGGAGCCGAGCTACCAGTTGCCTCCACGCTCATATCCGAATTTGCTC
The DNA here is from genome assembly GCF_030229215.1 of Corynebacterium sp. MSK150. Lineage (NCBI taxonomy): Bacteria > Bacillati > Actinomycetota > Actinomycetes > Mycobacteriales > Corynebacteriaceae > Corynebacterium > Corynebacterium sp. MSK150. The sequence continues at coordinate 92,967 of NZ_JASPHM010000010.1, read as the reverse complement.
CTCGACGGGTCCGCGGAAGGATGGTAGTCATTCTCGAGGCATTCTGGGCATTGGGATGGATCCTTGCGGCCATCATCGGCACTTTCGTAGTGAGCACGGGTGAATCCGGATGGCGCTGGGCCCTGGCCCTTGGCATGCTGCCAGCCGCGTATTCAATCTATGTGCGCCGCGGTCTACCAGAATCTGTGCGTTTTCTTGAATCCAAGGGCCGTCATGATGAGGCCGAAGCTATCGTTGCCAGTTTCGAAGCCGCGGCAGAAGATCGGCCGCTGGACGAGGCCCTCCCAGACCCCACGCCTTCCCCCGCAGCGTCTATTTGGAGTCCGCAGCTAAGAAGGCGGACCGCAGCGTTGTGGACCATTTGGTTCTGTGTAAACCTCTCCTACTATGGTGCCTTCATCTGGATTCCCTCTCTGCTAGTAGCCGACGGTTTCTCCCTAGTGAAGTCCTTTAGTTTTACCCTCATCATCACCCTTGCCCAGCTGCCTGGCTACGCGGTGGCAGCTTGGCTCATCGAGCTCTGGGGCAGGCGGGTAACCCTCGCGGTATTCCTGCTCGGTTCGGCCGCAGCGGCCGGCCTATATGGAGCAGCAGCTACGGAAACATTGATAATCCTGGCTGGTTGTCTGCTCTCCTTCTTCAACCTCGGCGCCTGGGGAGCCCTCTATGCCATCGGTCCGGAGCTGTATCCCACTTCATTGCGAGGGCGTGGTACGGGAGCGGCAGCAGGCTTCGGTAGGCTAGCATCTATTGCGGCGCCACTCATCGTTCCACCACTGCTTGCTGCGGGTGGAACGGCCTGGCTATTCGTCGTATTCGCGGCAGCGTTTGCCATTGCGGCTGCCGCCGCCTTTAGTCTGCCCGAGCAGAAAGGAATAGCGCTTGCTCAATAGGCTCTCCCTAGTTGCGTGGACGGCCGTTATGGTCGCATTGACCACGCTCAAGCCTTTCTATCAAATCGGCTATTTGTGGAAGCCGGAAAATCAGCGTGCGCGAGAACTGCGCTGGGTGCCACTGGATGAATTCTCCGGCGGCAGCTGGTTTGGTCCGCTATTTGAGTACGTGGGAAACACAGCCTTCTTTATCCCATTTGGAATGCTGGTATTTAGTCTGTGCCGTTCCATTAAGACTACTGCGGCGTGGGGATTTGGCCTCAGCCTAGTGCTGGAGCTGTGCCAATATGCGTTTGCGCTTGGGCGAACGGATATTGACGACCTCATATTTAACACCATTGGCGCATTCATCGGTGCTGTATTGGCACGCCTGTGCGGCGAACGCCTTTTCCCTGTGTGGCGCTGGTTAGCCCTTGCCGCAGCGGCGGTTTTCTTGGTATTGGTCATACTCGGCCCACGATTGGGAGACCCCAACGCAGTGGTAGACCTGTAATTTATCCGTGCGCCATATTGACGAACTTGGAGTAGTGCAGCTGATGAGCCACCTGCACGGTATCGATCGGGCCGCCACGGTGCTTAGCTAGGATAATATCCGCCTCGCCGGCGCGCTCATTATCGCGATCCTGGGAGTCTGGGCGATACAGCAGCATGACCATATCGGCGTCCTGCTCCAGCGAACCGGACTCACGGAGGTCCGCAAGCTGCGGCTTTTTATCCGTACGCGCCTCAGGTCCACGGTTCAGCTGCGAGATCGCGATAAGAGGTACCTCCAGCTCCTTGGCCAAGAGCTTTAGCTGACGGGAGAACTCAGAGACCTCCTGCTGGCGGGACTCGACCTTTTTACCCGAAGACATCAGCTGCAGGTAGTCCAAGACAATGAGATCCAAACCGTGCTGCTGCTTGAGGCGGCGGGCCTTGGACCGAATTTCCATCATCGTGAGGTTTGGTGAGTCATCAATGAAGAGTGGGGCGTCTTGCACTCGGTTGAGGGTCTCATCGATCTTTGCCCAGTCCTCGGTGGAAACTCGACCACCGCGCATATCGGCCAGCTTGACCTCTGACTCCGCCGAAAGCAGGCGCATGACGATTTCAGAAGCTGACATCTCGAGGGAGAAAATCACAGAAGACTTACCGTGCTGCAAGGAGCAGGAGCGCATAAAGTCCATGGCCAGGGTCGACTTACCCACACCAGGACGAGCAGCAACGATGACCATCTGGCCCGCGTGAAGGCCATTGGTCAACTTATCGAGGTCGATGAAGCCAGTAGGCACGCCTAGCTCCACGCCGCCGGCTTGCTGCAGGGCGGCGAGCTCATCAATGGTGGGGTCAATAAGGTCCCCCAGGACTCGGTAATCTTCTGCTGTCTTGCGCTGGGCGACGGCGAAAACTTCCTGCTGCGCACGGTCCAGCACGGACTCGATCTCTGCATCTTCGGTGCCGGAAAATCCGAGCTGTACTACGCGAGTACCGGCATCAACAAGCTTGCGCAGCACTGCCTTTTCCGCGACGATTTCGGCGTAGTAGCGAGCGTTCGCAGCCGTGGGCACCGTGGCGAGCAGCGTGTGGAGATAGGGGGCGCCGCCAACGCGCTCGAGGTTATTAAAGCGGTCGAGCTGGGAGGCCAAAATGACGGCGTCGACGTCCTTGCCCTCGGAGTATAGATCCAGCATGGCGCGGTAAATCAACGTGTGCGCCGGATAGTAGAAATCCTCCGGCTCCAGCTCCTCAATGACTTCCATCACCGTATGGGGACTGAGCAGCATGGCACCCAGAACACCCTGCTCCGCTTCGCGGTCTGCGGGGGGTTGGCGGAATTCGCCATAGCGCTTTGGCTCTTCCTGCTGATAGCGACGGCGCGGAGCCGGTTCCTCCTCCGGCGGCGGCTCCGGCGGCAGGTGTTCATCATCAAAGCTGGCGTTGGTCATGACTTCTCCCCCTTGTGGCTATTTGAGCATCCGAGCGTATCGGAATCTCAGTGTAGTCTAGTGCCCGGACACCACCCCCTGGGCATAACTTCCACAGTTATCCACAGGGTGCTGTGAAAATCGCAGGTCGCGGTAGCCTTCGCCCATATTTGCCCTGCATAAGCCTGTGGATAACTCCAAAAGCCCATGACCTGCACAAATCAAACTCCCAGCTCAGAGCATGTTTTTCTCGGTGTGAAAATACGCACACCCTTCGTGGATAAGCGGCCTGACCTGCGGGTTAATAAAGAGGCCTCCGCGTAAACATAGAGTTAAATCGCCAAAGTATTATCCACAGAATTCCACAGTTATCCACAGGCCGGTTAAAACGCGCTAAAGGCCCCAAGTTCCTGCCACCTCACATAGCAGGAACTTGAGGCCTAAAGCGTTGCTGTTGTCTTTGGGTCTTATTTGGACCGTCGTGCGCCTAGTTAGGCAGCAACGACCGAGAAGTTCACCTTGCCGATAACATCAGCGTGCAGCTTCAGCTCGACCTGGTAGTTGCCGGTCTTCTTGACCAGGCCCTTAGGAAGCACAACGATGCGCTTATCCAGCTTAGGGCCACCAGCCTTGGAGACGGCGTTGACAATGTCTTCTGCTTGAACGGAACCGAAGAGCTTACCGGATTCGGAGGTCTTAACCTCTACCTTGACATCCGTTAGCTGCTCGAGCTGGTTGCGGACCTCACGTGCGTGATCCAGGTCGCGAATCTCGCGAGCTTCCTGGGCGCGCTTGATGCCCTCAATCTGCTTCTCTGCGCCGCGGGTAGCCACGATGGCCAGGCCGCGAGGAAGCAGGTAATTACGTCCGTAGCCGTCCTTAACCTCAACAATTTCGCCAGCGGCGCCGAGGTTCTCAACGGCAGCGGTGAGGATCAGCTTCATGATCCCTGCCTTTCAATTGAGTTAGTTGAATAGTTGCGGGTGACAGACTTAGAACGGAGGTTCAGAATCAGCGCCTCCGAAACCACCTGCAGGTGGTGCGGAGTTCCACGGGTCCTCAGAAGGAGCCTGGTTCTGCTGCGGCTGCTGTTGCTGGCCGCCTCCAAAACCGCCCTGATTATTGTTATTCGAGCGCTGCTGGCCGCCGCCAAAGTTATTGCCGCCCTCACGCGGATTGCGGTTTACCTGAGCGGTGGCGTAGCGCAGAGACGGACCGACTTCGTCGACGTCAATCTCGAATACGGTGCGGTTATCGCCCTCACGGGTCTGGAAGGAACGCTGCTTCAAGCGGCCGGTAACGATGACGCGCATGCCCTTGGACATGGTCTCGGCAACGTTTTCCGCTGCCTGACGCCATACGTTGCAGGTCAGGAACATAGCTTCGCCGTCTTCCCACTGATTCGTCTGCGAGTTATAGCGACGAGGGGTGGAGGCGACGCGGAAGTTAGCTACTGCCGCACCCGCCGGGGTGAAGCGCAGCTCGGGGTCAGCAACGATGTTGCCTACCACCGTGATATTGGTATCTCCCTGTGCCATGTCTTTACTCCTTATCGGTTACGTGGATTGTGCTTGATCCCAGTATCCGCTACTTGCTGTCGGTGCGCAGAACCTTGGTACGCAGGATGGTGTCGTTCAGGTTCAGACGGCGGTCGAGCTCGGCAACCGAAGTGTGCTCGCACTCCAGGTTGACGACGGCATAAATGCCCTCTTCCTTCTTGTTGATGGGGTATGCAAGACGACGCTTGCCCCATACATCAAGGTTCTCAACCTTGCCGCCTTCCTGGCGGACGATTTCGAGGAACTTATCCAGGGACGGGGTTACGGTGCGCTCATCCTGATTAGGATCCAGAATGATCATGACTTCGTAGTGACGCACGGACCTCATCACCTCCTATGGTCTAGTAGTTTTCGGCTGCATCACCTTTGCGGATGCAGCAGGAGGGTACGTTGCGTCAAGCAACCCCACTACAGTACCGCAAATGACCGGCGAAAAGAAATCTAACCAGTGGTCGTTGCGGCGAAAAACACAGCTGCCGTCGCCGGAATGATGGTGAGGAAAAGAATGGCCAAAAGCCCCAGCACGATGGGCCCGCGGCGATCCTCACGATTGTGGAAGAGCCAGAAGGCTCCCATCACGCAGAGGAATCCCAAGAAGATGGATGCCATTCCGATATAGGTAACGATCATGCGAATGCTCCTGCCAATGGGTCGCGGCCGGCGTGCGCATCGCGCACCTTATCCGGGGTCTTTCCGCACATCTGGCGAATAACGAGGACAGCCATGGCGATAATGAGGGCGTCGCGGGAGACAATCGCAACGTCAAGCAGCTCGTGCGGAATGCCCTTATTGTCTGTGCCCAGCATGTGCCACATGAGTAGGGGCCACACGAGGGCGTCGACAAGCGCCCAGCTAAAGACCAAGCGCCAGCGTGGCAGGGCTAGGGCCGCGGGCACCAACAGCCACAACGAATACTGGGGCGACCACACCTTGTTGAACAGTAAGAAGGCTGCCACGATGAGGTAAACCAGCTCGGCCATGCGCGGCGTCCGCGCGCTGCGCAGGCCCAGCACCGCAATCGCCGCACAGAGAGCCAAAAACGCCACCAGGCTGAAGGTATTGAGGAACTCAGGGCTAAAGCTAATCCCAGTATTGCGGCTAAGCACCGAGTAAATGGTGGTCCACTCCGCACCGCGCTCTTGGTTGAGGCGGAAAAATTCGCGCCATGCCTCCGGGTACTTCAGGGCCACCGGAGCGTTGACCACGATCCAGGTCACGGCCGCGGCGAGCAAGGCGTAGAAAAATTGCGGCCAGCGGCGGTTGCGCACCGCCAAGACCAGGAATGCCCCCAAGAGAAAGAGCGGCCACAGCTTAAAGGAAGTGCCAAGGCCGATGAGGACACCCGCTACGGCAGGGCGCTTGCGCGCGGCGGCCAGGAGCGCACCTACGGCAAAGGCGATGGAGGGGATATCCCAGTTACTGAAGGCGTGGATGATGACAAGGGGGCTGGCGGCGACGAGGATGGTGTCCCAGGTACGGTTGCCCACCAGCAGGTAGACCATGTAGAGCACGCCTACCCAGATGCACGCCATGACAAAGGCGGTCAGGCCGAAGTACCATCCGGCCTCCGGGATGCCGACCCACTCAACCAGAGAGTACGTATTGCGGGCAATCCAGCCCATCAACCCCTGAAAAAGGCCCGCGAGAACTGGGTACTCCATATAGCGGGTCAGGTCACCTTCTTGCCAAGAATAGGCATAGGGGAAGCCGCCTTCATCGAGGCCACGGCCGCCGTAAAGCGGGATGATGTCGTTATAGCAAAAAGAGGTGTACTGGCGGTTGCCCGCCCAATTCAGGCTAATGACCCCGTCATCACCGCGGGTGCCGCCGGCGCAATTAGCCTTCGAGAGGAATCCGCACGCCAGGAAAACCCAGCCGACGGCGATTATGGCGCGCAGAGGGGTCCACCACTGGGTGCGGCGTACACCGGCAAAACGGCCCCTTGGCCCGCCGAGGAATTCAATTACCCCGCGGGCCAAGGGTTCTGAGGAGGCGGGAATGCGCTGGTGCGGATTCGCTGTCACTGCCGCCTACCCTAGAAGGTCTGCCAAGTCGCTATCGGGGCCGATGAGGTCATCCAAAGACGGCGCCTCTGGCTGGGCCGGTGCTTGGTTGTTGTTGCCACTATTGCCACCATTGCCGTTATTACCGCGCTGCGGATTCGGGGCCGGCTTCGGGCTCTCCGGCTTCTTCTCCGGCTGAGCCGGCTTGGTTTCCTCTTCCGGAGCTGCTTGCTCGGCAGGGGCCTCGTAGTCCTGGGTATCGCCAGCGCCGCTATCCCAGCTCGGGTCATAGGCCGGAGCGGCCGTTCCGGCGCCCATGTTGCCGAATCCCAGCGGATAGGCAGCCGGGAAGTTTTGGAACTCGGAGTTAGCCAGGGAGTTATCCAGCACGGCCTTCCAAATCTTGGTCGGCGCACCTGCGCCGTACATGATGCCGCCGTACTGATCAAAGATGGCGGAGGTATTATCCGCGGTACCTACCCAGACGGCAGTAGCCAGCTGCGGGGTGGCACCGACCATCCAGGCATCCTTGTTATTGCCGGTATCGCCCATCTGGGTGGTACCAGTCTTGGCGGCCGAGGTACGGCCTCCAGCAAGTGCGCCGTTGGACCATCCGGCTACCGGTTCCATGGCTTCGATGACGTTATTGGCCACGTTGGACGAAACGCGGCGCTCGCCCTCGTCCTCGGGGTGCTCGTACAGCACTTCGCCGGCAGCGTTTTCTACGCGCTGCACAAAGTGCGGGTTATGCCATACGCCCTGGTTTGCCAGGGTGGACATAGCAGTAGCCATATCGAGTGGGCGGGACTGGTACTGACCTAAGACGATGCCCTCAAACGGTTGCTTGCCCTTTTCCGTTAGCGTCTTATCAATGCCCGGAAGGGACTTAGCCACGCCAAGGGCGTGCGCCATGTCCGCGGTATCCTGCGTGCCGTGCTTGAGATCCGCCTGCAGGCGGAGGAAAGAAGTATTCAGGGACTGCTTGGTAGCCTCGCGCAGGCTGCACACGCCGCAACCGCTGCCTACGTTGTTAACAACGTCGGAGCCCGGCAACTGGTACGGAGCGGAAGAGTAATTGGTATCCAGGCCGATGCCCTGCTGGAGCGCGGCTGCAAGGGCCATGATCTTGAAGGTAGAACCGGTTTGCAGCGGGGAGTTGGCGTAGTCCCAACCATTGGAATCGTGACCGCCAAAGTATCCGCGGACCGCACCGGTCTTCGGGTCGATGGTCACGGACGCCGCACGAGCATCTTCCTGCAGCGGGGCCATCTGATCATCGACTGCCTGGATGGTGTTGTTCTGCACATTCATATCGATGGTGGTGGTGATGCGCAGACCGCCGGTAGACACCTCGTTCTCGGTGATGCCTACCTCTTCCAGTTCGCGGATGACCTGATCCTTGATGTGGCCATTAGCGCCTGGGGCTTCGGTGTAGGCGGAGTACTCAGCTGGGTCGCGGGTCTCTGGGAAGACCATGCCATCGCGCTGTTCCTGGGTAAGGTCACCCATACCCACCAGGCCGTCAAGAACGTAGTTCCAGCGGTCCTCGGAGCCCTCCTGGTTCACGCGCGGGTCAAGGCCGGAAGGGGACTGAATGAGGCCGGCGAGCATGGCGCCTTCCTCCGGAGTGAGGTCCTTGGCGTCCTTATCAAAGTAGGCGTTGGATGCCGCCTGGATGCCGTAGGCATTGCGGCCGAAATACACGGTGTTGAGGTAGGCGTTGAGAATATCCTCCTTATCCCACTCATTGGTCATCTTCACCGAGTAGATGAGCTCGCGAATCTTGCGCACGTAGGAGTATTCGTTGCCCACCAGCGTGTTCTTCACGTACTGCTGGGTAATGGTGGAACCGCCGCCAGCATCTTCGTTGCCGGTTACCTTACCCACCACGGCGCGGCCGAGGCCGGTGAAGGAGAAGCCGGAGTTATCCCAAAAGTCACGGTCCTCCGCGGCCAGCACGGAGTCCTGCACGTATTCCGGGATTTCATCCAGCTTCACGTGGGTGCGGTTGCCTTCCGGCGGCACCAGGCGGGCGAGCTGGGTCTGATTATCACCCGCGTAGATGGTAGAGACCTGGTTATTGGCCAGGTCCTTGGGCTCCGGAACGGAGTATTGCGAGTATGCGTAGGCAAAAAGTCCTGCGGGCAGTGCTACAAAGACCAGTAGGAACGCCAAAACGACCCACGGCCAGATGCGGCGCTTCTTTGTCGCCTGCTTTTTGCTGGGGCGAGCCACCTTAGTGGACTTGCCGGTAGATTCCTTCTCGGTCACTGATTCGTGTCCTCATTCATCCCTGATCACAAACTAAATAATTGCAGCTTACTGCCTAAGGCGGTGCGCTGGAAACTAACACGCGTTAAATGCAGTAGCAGAACGCAACAAGTGGTTCCACCGGCACCGGCGGCATACTTCCACCTCGTGCACCGTAAACTCCAAGCCCTCGGCTACAAACTCCGCTATTTCTTTCTCACTGCGGGCGCTCCCGGCGCGGCGGCCGAGGTTCTCGCCATAGACCCAGCGCGTAAGCCGCAAAGGCTCGCCGCACACGGGGCATTCCTTATCCATGGTGCGCCCGTGGTGCTCAGCTGCGGCGCGCAGCAAAAAATCAGCATCGCACACGTCCTCCCGCCTGAGCTGCCCGGCGCGAAATTCGCGCAGGTGGTGGGCGCGCTCCCATTCATGGGAGAGCACGTGCTTATAGGCAACGGAATTCACCCGGATCATCCTAATTACCTCTTCTTGATCGATCCACATGGTGTTATGCCACCGTAGGGCATAATTTTCGGCTTACTCTTGCGCAGTCACTGACAGCCACAACTCATGGAGTTAAAGGAGTAGACCGTGTCCGAAAAAGTAAAGGTCGCCATCGTGGGCGTCGGCAACTGCGCCACGTCCCTCATTGAAGGCGTGGAGTTTTATCGCAACGCCGCGGCCGATGCAGATATTCCCGGTTTGATGCACGCCCAATTTGGCCCATACCACGTAGGCGATGTGGAATTCGTTGCCGCTTTCGACGTGGATGCGGACAAGGTGGGCAAGGATCTGGCGGAGGCTACGCGCAGCTCCCGCAATTGCACCATTTCCATTACCGACGTCCCTGAGCTGGGCGTTACCGTGCAGCGCGGTCCTACCCTGGACGGCCTCGGCCGGTACTACCAAGAATCCATCGCGGAATCGGAAGCCCCGCTTGCCGACGTCCCCGCCATACTCCGCCAGTCCGGCGCCGACGTCGTAGTCTCCTACCTGCCGGTGGGCTCTGAAGAAGCGGATAAGTTCTACGCCCAGGCGGCCATCGATGCCGGCTGCGCCTTTGTCAATGCCCTGCCGGTCTTTATTGCCTCTGATCCAGTATGGGCAAAGAAGTTCGAAGATGCCGGGCTGCCCATCGTAGGCGATGATATTAAGTCCCAGGTGGGCGCCACCATTACTCACCGCGTCATGGCGAAGCTCTTTGAAGACCGCGGCGTGCGCTTGGAGCGCACCATGCAGCTCAATGTGGGCGGCAATATGGATTTCAAGAATATGCTCGAGCGCGAGCGCCTCGAATCCAAAAAGATCTCCAAGACGCAGGCCGTAACCTCTAACCTGCACAACTCGCCCATCGCCGGCAAGCGGGAGGACCGCAACGTCCACATCGGGCCTTCCGATTACGTGGAATGGCTCGATGATCGCAAATGGGCCTATGTCCGCTTAGAGGGCTCCGCCTTTGGCGAAGTACCGCTGAACTTGGAGTACAAGCTGGAGGTTTGGGACTCGCCTAACTCCGCCGGCATCATCATCGATGCCGTACGCGCCGCCAAGATTGCCCTCGACCGCGGGGTGGCGGGCCCGGTACTGGCTGCCTCGTCCTACCTGATGAAATCCCCGCCGGTACAAAAGGCCGATGACGTGGCGCGCGCCGAGCTAGAAGACTTTATTGCCGGAAACTAATTTTTTAACTTCCGAACTACCGCGCAGGGAAAACGGGCTATACAATCGTTTTCTATGACGCAGCAACATGAGGAGAAGGGCCCCGCTCAATCCCCGTCTACGTACGAGGATGCCGTCGAGGTCGCGCGTTCCATCCAGCCGTCGCTCAATAAGCTCATTCTTATTTTCCAGCGCACGGCGGAGGGCTCTTCATTGACCACCTCCCAGGTGTCCATCATGAACCAGCTGCGTATGCGCGGACCGTCCCGCGTTTCCACCATCGCGCAGGCAGAACTTATCCGCATGCCCACCGCCTCCAACGCGCTCTATCAGCTAGAGCGCCGCGGCTACGTGGAACGCCACCGCGATGAAGAGGACCGCCGCGGCGTCTTGGTAGCGCTGACGCAACTAGGCGAATCCGAACTAGCCATAGTCTCGCAGCAGCGCGCCTCCGCTCTAGCAGAGATCATGCGGTGGCTCGAGCCGAAGGATTTGGAGACCGCCAACGAAGTAGCCACCGTTATCTCCAAGCTGGCTGATGTCTATCGCCCCACAATGAACGGCGAACAGCGCTAGTTTTGCCCGCAATGATTTCATTTTTCTTCGGCTTAACGTGATAATTGAGGGAAACGAAAACCGTAAGCTCTCACTAGTTCACTCCGTATGGCAACTGATTCTTCCGATGGGCATCTGCCGGCCTTGAGCAAGGGCTCGGCCGATAAACCCCTTCGCATTCTTATTTCTTGGAGCCCTTCTTCCTCCGGTACCGAGGCTCTAGATTGTGCCGCGTGGCTCTCCCGCACCGCAGATATCCAAGTACGCGTCATCTCTACCGTGTTCCAGCCGTGGACTACTACTTCCCTCACCAAGCTGGGCGGAAAATATAAAAAATGGTTTAAAGAACAAAAGGAGGCCTGCGCCGCAGCTACCCGTGCCGCCCTCGATGAAGCCGGCGTGCCGCGTAGCTGCTGGGATGAGAAACCCTCCCTATTGGTCGACGGCCCTTCGCGCCCCCATCTGCTGACGGAAATGGCCAAGAAGTTCGAGGCAGACCTCATCATTTTGGGGCCCAACCAGGCCGCACCGAAGGGCCGTTTCTTTGCTGGTTCTACGGCCGATACCTTGCTGCATTATTCTCCTCAGCCGTTGGGTTTGGTGCCCCGCAAGGTAAAACTGTCCAAGCACGGCGTCACCCGCTTTAACTTTGCCATTACTGAGCGCAGCCCGCGCGAAGATCATGAGATGCTCGCCGCAGCGGAGCTCGCGAACCGCTGGAACCTGCCGCTGCGCCTGCTGGCCTTTTCGGCAAAGGGACTGCTCAATACGCCGTCCAAGGATAAGCACGATATGGCGCTCGAGCTGGTGGCGGAGTGGCTCGAGGATTCCCTCGCCATGCTGGACCGCGCCCGCGATTGCATTCAAGAAAAATTCCCCGAGCTGGATGTCACTTCTGAAATTGGTTCCGGCGCGGGCTGGGGCGGCGCGGTGGATTCGCTCAAGTGGAAGAAGGGCGATCTGATGCTCATGGCCTCCACCCCGCAGGGCCCCATCGCCCGCGTGTTCTTGGGATCTACCGCCACGGAGCTGCTGCCGCATATTCGGGTGCCTATCTTGGTCCACCCATCCTGCGGTTAGGATTGGGGCATGAGCCTGCGACCAGAGCATCCCGAAAACGATCTGACCTCCGATGCGGACTATGCCAATCTGCGCCGTCCGGAACCGCGGAGCTTTGATGAGCTGGCCGATGAGCCGGACCCTTTAGAGATTGCCGCTGCTAACCGCCGCTCCACCCGCCAGGCAGTCTGGTACATGATCGGCGTTCTTGTGCTCTCCGCGCTTTATGGTTTCGCAGTCGCGCTCGTCACTCGGCTCTCCGGCGGCCCCTTATGTGAGAATGGCACCGCCACGTGGCTCTGCACTGACGGGCAGCGCACCTTCTTTAGCCTGACCACCCCGATCATTCCCTTCTTCGGCATGATCGGCTGCGCCATCATCATGGTGCGCAAGCTGCACCGCTATCTGCGGTGGCGCAGTTGGATGGCCATTTTCTGGGTAATGGCCTGCAATTTCATGCTGTGGACCATTACCGATATCCAGCTGTTCCTCATGGACTCGGCCGCCGCATAGAAACTTTCCGCCTCCCTATGATCCTCCTGCTTGATAATTACGATTCTTATACCTTCAACCTTGCCCACCTCATCGCGGAGGTAGCCGGACGCGAACCACTCGTCGTCGCCGCCGGTGAAGCGGAAGGGCTGGCCGATCGCGTCCGTGCCGGCGAATTTTCGCATGTGGTGATTTCTCCTGGGCCGGGCACGCCGGAGCGCGAGGAGGATTTCGGTGCTGCCCGGGGCATTATCGCCGCCGCAGCCGCGGCCGAGATTCCGGTACTGGGTGTATGCCTTGGCCACCAGGGGCTAGGTCTGCTGGCCGGCGCCCAGGTGTCGCGCGCGCCGCAGCCGCGCCACGGTTTTGTCTCTACCATCAGTCACTCGGGCGAAGGAATCTTTGCCGGAATCCCGCAAGACTTCGAGGTGGTGCGCTACCACTCCCTGCATATAGAGGAGGCCCCCGGCATTACCGTGCATGCCCGCAGCGAGGATGGCGTCATCCAAGCGCTTAAGGTCGACGGTTTGCCGCACTGGGGCGTGCAATTTCACCCGGAGTCGGTGCTTACCCAGTACGGCCGGGAGATTATGCGCAACTTTCTGGGCGGGTTCCGCTTGCTCCACCGCGAAGTCCCCGGCGCGGTGGATTGTCCACAGGTCTTTGCCGCCCTGCGCGCCGAGGGCAACGATGCCTTCTTCCTCGACTCCGCGGATCCCCGCGGGCGCTATTCCATCCTCGGCGATACCGCCGGCCCATTGAGTCGCTCTTTCCGCTACCGGCTTGGCGACGCCCCCGATATCCTCACCCTCCTCGACCACGAGCTTGCCACCCGCATCATCGACGCACCGGATCTCCCGTTTACCGGCGGGGTCATCGGGTACCTGGGCTACGAATGCGCCCAGCTCACCCTGCCCATTGAGCTACGCCACCGCTCTCCTTACCCAGATGCCTACTTTGTGCGGCCGCAGTCCTTTATGGTCTACGACCATCACACAGAAACCGCGCACCTGTGCTGCCTTGCCGGTGACGGCGCCGAGGAACTGCTTGAACGTCTGGAAGCCGCCTTGGGCGCGAAAGAACCACGGCCCACGGGGGAGGACGGTGGGGCGTCGCTAAGCGCGGGCTCCTGGCGCAGCCCCGGCTACCTGGATCGGATTAAGCGCGCCCAAGAATTCCTGCACGCCGGCGAGAGTTACGAGGTCTGTCTGACCGATACCTACACGGTCGCGGCCGAAGGAGAGCTCTATCCCCAACTGCGCTCGCACAATCCCGCACCCTATACCGCACACCTCGTCTTCGACGGCGTCGAGGTCTGCAGCGCCTCGCCCGAGCGCTTCCTCACCGTGCGCGGCCGTGAGGTAGAGGCCAAGCCGATTAAGGGCACCATCTCGGCCGACCAGGATCCCGCACTGCTGACCACGGACCCAAAGACACGGGCCGAAAACCTCATGATCGTTGACCTACTGCGCAATGATCTCTCCCGGGTATGCGAGCCCGGTACCGTGCACGTGCCGAAGTTGATGCAGGTAGAAAGCTATGCCACCGTCCATCAATTGGTCTCCACCATTACCGGGCAGCTGCGCGCCAGTGCCACCGCGGTCGATGCCCTCCGCGCCACCTTTCCTCCCGGATCGATGACGGGCGCGCCGAAGCTGCGCACCTGCGAGATCATTGACCAACTCGAAACGGGACCGCGCGGCGTGTACTCCGGCGTGGTGGGCTACCTGGGATTTGACGGTCAATCCGATCTCAGCGTGGTCATCCGCACGGCCGTGCGCGCAGCCGATGAGGTCACCATCGGCGCCGGCGGGGCCATCGTCCTGGATTCGGATCCGGCCGCCGAGCTAGAAGAACGCAACCTCAAGGCCCAATCCGTGTTGGGGGCGTGGCAATGAGCACCTACCTCTGGCACCAGGGCAGCTTCATCCCAAGCCAGCCCCACCCCGGCCCCTTTGACGTTGCGGATTCTTGGCGGACGCTTGCCGACGCCCACTCCAACGCCCTCCCCCTGCACCTCCAGCGCTTCGAGTCGGTGGCCGGCCCACTGCCCGCTGGCTTCGTCCCCGCGATGCTGCAGCTTGTGGGCCCCGGCGATCTCTTCCCTCGCATCTCCCTAGCCGGCGGGCACCTGCGCCTCGATGTTCGCCCCGCACCCCCTGCGCGCCGAACCACCCGGCTGACCTATGTGCAAGCCCCCGACCCGCGCATGCAGCCTTTAGTCAAGGGCCCCGATTTCCCAGCGCTGGCACGCTACCGTACCGAGTATCAGGAAGACGGCACCGATGACACCGCCATCGTGGATTCCTCCGGTGCCATGGTGGAGACCACCACCGGCGCGCTCGTCGCCTGGGATGGGGAGACGCTTATCCTCCCCACCGGTCAGTCGCTGCCCAGCATTACGCTGCGCCAAGTTGCCCGGCGCGCTGCGGATCTAGGCATGCGAACCGAAACGCGCCCCATCACCCCCGAGCTCGCCGCCGAGTGCCCCCTGTGGTTCCTCAACTCGCTCCACGGTATTAGCCCGGTCAGTAAGCTACACGCCCCCACCGGCGTCATCCATCCGCCGAGCAGCCCGTATACCGTAGCGTGGCAGCACTGGTGGTGGGACTGCTTCCGCAAGGAAACGGCGCGCGACTAGCTCTCCTGCTTGGCTAGCTGCGCTGCTACTTCGGCGCAATCCGGCCGGCCGCAGTGCTGGGTTTCTACGTGCTGGATGCAGTCATCACAGATGAGTACCTGCTGGCGGCAGGTGTCTTCGTTGATGCAATTGTGGAAGGTATTCGTGCCCTTACCGCAGTGCACGCAGTGGCCGAGCTGGATGAAACCGGGGTCTTGCAGTCCTTGGCCAAACTCGTGGTGCATGCGCTTGTCAAAGACATACATGGAGCCTTCCCACAGGCCATCATTGCCGTACTTTTCGCCGTAGCGCACGATACCACCATCGATCTGATAAACCTCTTTGAAGCCACGGTTCTTCATCAACGAGGACAGGATCTCGCAGCGGATGCCACCGGTGCAATAAGACACCACCGGCTTATCCTTCATCCAGTCATACTTGCCGGATTCGATTTCCTCGATGAAGTCATGCGTGGTTTTCACATCGGGCACGACCGCATTTTTAAACTTGCCAATCTCTGCCTCCATGGCGTTGCGGCCATCAAAGAAAACGACCTCTTCACCACGTTCTTCTACCAGCTTATTTACCTCTTCCGGCTTGAGGTGCACGCCGCCGCCAACTACGCCGTTTTCATCCACCTTCAGCTCGCCCGGCGCGCCAAAGGCCACGATTTCATCGCGCACCTTGACCGAAAGCCGCGGGAAGTCATCCGCACCACCCTCGGACCACTTGAACTGCATGCGCTTAAAGCCAGGGTATTCCTTGGTCTGGCGGACGTAGCGCTTGCAGGCTTCCATATCGCCGCCAACGGTGCCGTTGATACCGTGCTCGGAAATGAGGATGCGCCCCTTGAGGCCCAGGGACTCGCACAGGGTGCGCTGCCACAGCATGATAGCGGTGGGATCTTCGATGGGGGTAAAGCAGTAATACAGGAGAACTTTGCCAATAGTCACGCCCCAATCTTAGGCCCGCAGCTGCGCAGATCCCCAATCTTGTAGCTCTCCCTTATATGACTGCGGCCCCTCCAGCACACGCTGAAAGGGCCAAATCTTGAGCACGCGAAAGTTAGCGCTTTTGGTACAGCGCCTTCTTGCGGGCGAAGACGGGATCAGAGGTCACGAGCACGCCAAGGTTGCGGAAGATTCCTTCATCCACAGAACCCAGGATGGTGGTGGTGTGGACGTCGCAACCAGCAAGTTCCTTGATCTGCTCCAGCGCCTTGCGAGCATTGTCATCCTTCGCCGCAGACACGGACAAAGCGATCAGCACCTCGTCGGTATGCAGGCGTGGATTCTTCGAACCCAAATGCTTGGTCTTGAGCGTTTGAATCGGCTCGATGGACTCGGGCGACAGCAGGTGGATATCGTCATCGATACCTGCCAGGTGCTTCAGTGCATTGAGCAGCATCGCCGCCGAGCATCCCAACAGGGGCGAGGTGCGGCCGGTGATCATGGTGCCGTCGTGCAGCTGCATAGCAGAGGCAGGCTCGCCGGTTTCTTCCGCGCGCTGGCGCGCAGGTGCTACCACGGGCCGATCTTCTACCTTGATGCCGGCCTTAGCCATGATGACGGCGGCGCGCTCGGATTGCTCGGTGCCCAAGCCCGCACGCGCCTCTTCCACCTGTGCCTTGAAGTAACGGCGGATGATTTCTTGTTGGGCGGCGGCGCGGCACACGGCGTCATCAGTAATGCAGAAGCCGGCCATGTTCACGCCCATGTCCGTCGGGGACTGGTATGGAGTGGTGCCGGTGAGCTTTTCCAAAAGCGTGCGCAGCAGCGGGAATGCTTCCACATCGCGGTTGTAGTTCACGGTGGATTCGCCGTGGGCGGACAGGTGGAAGTGGTCAATAATATTGGAATCATTAAGGTCCACCGTGGCCGCCTCATAGGCCAAGTTCACGGGGTGTTCCAGGGGGAGATTCCAGATAGGGAAGGTTTCAAACTTGGCGTAGCCGGCATTATTGCCGCGCTGGTGTTCGTGGTAGACCTGCGAGAGAGCGGTGGCCAGCTTGCCGGAGCCAGGGCCGGGCGCGGTGACCACGACAAGGTCACGGGAGGTTTCCGCAAACTCATTGCGGCCAAAACCCTCTTCGGACACGATGAGGTCCGTATTGGTGGGGTAGCCGGGGATAACGCGATGGCGCGCCACCTTGAGTCCGAGGCGCTCGACCTTGTCGATGAAGGCCTCCGCCTGGGAGTTGCCTTCCTCCAGCTGGGTCATGACGATGTTTTCTACCAAGAATCCGCGGCTGCGGAATACGTCCACCAGGCGCAGCAGGTCATCTTCATAAAGGATGCCCAGGTCCGCGCGCACCTTCTGGCGGGAGATATCCTTCGCGTTGATGCAGATGAGGATCTCAACGTCCTCTTTGATGCGCTCCAGCATCGCGATTTTATTGTCCGGGGTGAAGCCGGGCAATACGCGGGAGGCGTGCATATCGTCAAAAAGCTTGCCGCCCATCTCTAGGTAGAGTTTGCCGCCGATTTCCTCGCGGCGGGCGTGGATGTGCTTCGACTGCAGCTCAATGTATTTCTCGCGGTCAAAGCCGATTTTTTGCGTCATGATTTGAAAGCCTTCCCCTGAGTTAAATCATTCCGCATTTCGAGTTTACGCTATTGTCACCCCGCAAATAAGTGAGCTGGTTAGCGCCCGGTTTGGCCGAAAATTCTTCCCGATTAGACTGGATTCCATGCCTGAAGGTCACGTCATCCACCGCCTAGCTAATAAATTCAACGCCGATTTTCGCGGCATGCCGCTGCGCGTGACCAGTCCGCAGGGCCGCTTCGCGGCGGAGGCGGAGCTTCTCAATGGCGAGCGCATCGAGCTGGCAGAGACCTACGGCAAGCACCTTTTCGTGCACTTTAGCGCCCAAGATCCGCGCCATATCCTCTATATTCACTTAGGCCTGATTGGCAAGCTGCGCTTCGAGCCCCGCGAAGAATCCAGCGGACAAATCCGGGTGCGCATTGATAATGGCGCCGAGGCCGCTAACCTGCGCGGACCGCAGTTTTGCCACCTGCTCACTGAAGAGGAGTACCGCGCACAGCTAGCCAAGGTAGGCCAAGACCCGCTGCGCACGGACGCCGACGTGGAGGCGCTCTGGGCCAAAGTACATAAATCGCGCCGCAGCATCGGCTCCCTCATGATGGATCAGCACCTTTATGCCGGCGTGGGCAATATCTACCGGGCAGAAACCCTCTTTCGCCACGGCCTCTCCCCTTTCCTGCCGGGCCGGGACGTTTCCCGTGAAACTTTTGACGCCACGTGGGCGGACTTGGTGGTTCTCATGGAATACGGGGTGGAGCACGGCCGCATCGATACCGTGCGGCCCGAGCACTCCCCCGAGGCCATGGACCGCGAACCGCGCAAAGATGACCACGGTGGCGAGGTCTACGTCTACCGCCGCGCCGGCCTTCCTTGCTATATCTGCGGCACCCCGGTGGCAGAAAAAGTCATGGAGGGACGCAACCTATTTTGGTGCCCGACCTGCCAACCGGCACCTTAAAGGCCTATCCTGGCGGGCATGCGACATGCCTATAGCGTTGCCGCCGTCCGCGCGGCAGAGCGTTCCCTTCTAGCCCAGCAGAACTTTGACGATGAGCTCATGCGCTTAGCCGCACGAGGCGTGGCGGCCACTGCCGCGAGCATGCTCGGCTCTTTTCGGCGCGTAACTATCCTTGCCGGGCCAGGCGGCAACGGCGGCGATGGCCTCTATGCTGGTGCTTTCCTGACAGAAGAGGGCTACTCAGTGGAGGCCATTCTCGCAGCGGATAGCGCCCACGAACCCGCGCTAGAGGCATTTGCCGCGGCCGGCGGAACCATTGCGCACGGTCTAGGAAACGCCGATCTGCTTATCGACGCCATCGCCGGCCTCGCCTCCACACGCGGCCTTTCCGGTGCCCCACTGAGGGCCTATACCGAGGCCAAGGAGCGTGGGGTGCCGGTATTAGCGGTGGACATTCCTTCGGGCATTAACGCCGATACCGGCATGGCCGCAGCCGATGCCGTAGACGCAGACGTGACTATTAGCTTTGGCTGGGCCCGTGCCGGACATATCTTTGCCCCGGAATGCGGTGCGGTGGTGCTCTGCGATCTGCTCCTGCCCGGCGCCCCTCGCTCCTTTGCAGAAGAGCTTTCCGCTACCGCGGAGCCGGTGGGCTATATCGCCAATGAACCCACTATTCCCCTGCCCTACCAGTGGCCGACTGAGCCAGTGCTTTCGGGAGAACAAGGCCTGGTCACCGCCCCGAAGCCGGTGGGCTGCACGGGACCAATCCTGGATCCGACTCCGGGAGCGAAAAGCACCAAATACACCGGCGGAGTGACCGCAGTATGTGCTGGCAGCAGTGCTTTTCCCGGCGCGGGCATCCTCGCCGCCACGGGCGCGGTGCGCGCCACGCCGTCCATGGTTCGCGTCGTAGGCAATGACTCCGTGGTCACGAGCCTGCCGGAGGTAGTGCCTCATGCCAGTGCCCAAGAAAAGGTCCACGCCCAAGCCTGGGTCGTAGGTCCAGGGCGCGGCACCGGACCGGAGGCGGCCGCGGAATTGCGCGCCGTGCTAGAACGCGGGCTGCCCACCATTATCGACGCCGATGCGCTGACCGTGCTCTCGACCGACGGCGATCTACGCGAACTCGTACGCGATCATCCCTGCGCCGTCCTGACCCCGCATGCCGGGGAGTTTGAGCGGCTCTACGCGGCAACTCTCGGCCGCGAACTTGATCTTTCGGAAGGCCTCGGGGTGCGCCTGCGGGAGCTCTCCGATGCGCTCGACTGCTTCATCCTGCACAAGGGCCGGATCACCACCGTCACGGCCCCAGGCCAGAAAATTTATGGCATGAACGCTGGGCACTCCTACGCGGCCACCGCCGGTTCTGGTGACGTACTCTCTGGCATCCTCGGAGCCACGCTCGCGCAACTGGATGCCGCCGAGGCGGATGCGGAGGCGATCATTATGGAAATCCTGCACGCCGCGGCCATCCACCAACACGCGGCGGCCATTGCCGCCCACACCCCGGACGGCTTTGGCCTTTGCTCCGCCTCCCAGATTGCCGCGGCCGTGCCGCAGGCAATCGCACGGCTACTCCTCATGCAGCGCTAGCTGAGCGCAGTGACCTTCTCCTGCTCGGAGACATGGCCGTCCTTGACCTCAACCACGCGGTCAGCGAAGTTCAGCAGGGAGCGGTCGTGGGTCACCAGCACGGTGGCGGTGTTCATCTCCTGGGTGACATCGCGCAAGAGGCGGATGATCTCCTGCGAAAGGTGGGAATCAAGCGCAGAGGTAGGCTCATCCGCCAAGAGCAGGTCCGGCTGCTCCATGAGCGCTCGAGCGATATTGACCCGCTGGCGCTGGCCACCGGACAACTGGCCCATGCGGCGATTGCCCATCCCGGCCAGGCCTACAAACTCCAATAACTCATCGGCGCGCTGTGGGCGCAGCTTGCGGCCAGCAATATGGTCCATGATCACCAATTGGTCGCGCACATTGAGCGAGGACAGCAGGTTGGCCTGCTGAAAAATGATGGAGCGGGTACCGTCCACGTGCACGGACCCGGAGTCTGGGGTGATGAGGCCAGCGGCTACGGACAGCAGCGTGGACTTGCCGGACCCTGACTCACCCACGATGGCGGTAAGGGTAGTGGATTCGGCGATGAGGGAGGCGTCGGCAAGCGCGGTGGTCGTAGTCTCACCGTCCTGGTAGGTCACGGTGGCGTTGCGGATATCAAGAATGGTGGACATATTAAGCATTTCCTCCAAGGGCATCGAGTGGGTTGGCTTTAGCTACGCGGCGGGTAGCAATAAGGGCGCCGGCCATGCCGAGGGCCCAGATGCCAACCGCGGGAACGGCGATGGTGCGCAGGGAAACATCGAAGGGCACGGTGCCGGAGGCAAGCGCGCCGAGCACCCAACCAACGACGGCGCCCACAATGGTGCCGGCAGCCAAGATGATGGCGGCCTGTGCCAGGGCATCGCGCAAGAGGTAGCGCACGGTGGCGCCGAGCGCGCTCAGGATGGACAGGTCGCGGGTGCGCTGGATGGTCCACACGGTCAAGAAAGCGACGGTGACCAGTGCGGAGATGCCGTACAAGAAGCCCTGCATGGTAAGCAGCGAGCCGCGCTCAGACTGATAGGCCGCCAAGCCGGAGAAGGACGTGGACACCTTCACGGAGCCTGGAACCTCTTGTTTATATAGCGCTGCCGTACCAATCACGCCTTGCGGAGCGTGGCTGATGCGCTGCCAAGTTTCGGTAGACGCCCATACCACCTCGGAGTGGGAGTACATGGTCTCTGGGACGGTGCCCTCCACCGAAAAGTCGGCGCCGCCTAGGGTGACGGTATCGGCCGCGTCGATGGACTCTGGCAGGAGCACTCCCTGCTCCGGGATGGTCTTATCGCTACCCGGAACCTGAGTGCCGGCCGGCAGGCTGAGGACGGCAACGCCGCCGTGGCCCTCCAGCTTGGTCTGGGCAGCGCCTAGAGGAATGCCATCGCTGACGATATCGCCAGCGTGTATCTCGGACTCGCTGAAGGAGGGATCCTCGGTGGAGAAGGAAATATATGGGTACTCCTCTTCCAGGGACTCCAACGCGGAAGTATTCTGCTTGGACAGGCCCTCCGTGAGGCCGGAGAGCATCACGAGTAGAAGGGTAATGAGCGCAACCGTGCCGCCGATGAGCGCGAAGCGGCCGCGCGCTGTGGTGATTTCTCTGATTGCTAGGAACATAGTTCTATATTCGCTTTATGCAGGTCAGAAGTAATCGGCCAGCTCGCTGAACCTCGAGTCAACCAAGTGGTTGATTCACGGTCACCCGTGCGCGGATATCCTGGGTGGTTGTGTTTAAAGGACAAAAACTATGGGTCTATGGCCTCCACGCCATGTTCGCGTTTCTGCTGGTATTCGGCGTGACGCGCGCCTATGTGGACGGCCGGCTCGATGCCCGGGTGATCGGCTTAGCCATCGCCCTCGCCGTGGTCTACTCCGCACAACGTTGGCTGCCCACATGGCTATGGCTAGGTGGGCTATGCGTGCTGTGGCTGGGCCTGATGGTCCATGCGCAAGATTTCATGTGGCTGGAATTCCCGCTCATTTTTGTCTTTCTGCGTGCTTTGCCCACCGTGCCTGGGTTGGTTTCCATCGCCGTGCTGTGGGCGGCGGCCGCCTTCATTCCCGCCTGGCTACACCCCGAGGGCTGGTCCATCGCTGCGGCCGTGGGCCCGCTTATCGGCACCGCCTTTGCGGCAACGGTCTTTTTCATCCAGCGACGCCTGCAGGCAGAAGCGGCGCACCACAGGGACATCGCCAAGCAGCTGCGCGAAACCCAAGCCGAGCTGGCCGCCAGCGAGCACCAAGCCGGCCGGCTAGAGGAGCGCGAGCGCCTCTCCCGGGAGATCCATGACACCGTCGCGCAAGGCCTCAGCTCCATCTTGTTGCTCTCCCGTGCGGCCCGCGGCACCGATGATCCCCGCACCAAAGAAGAGCAGCTGGCGGTCATCGAGGACGTCGCGAGCGAAAACCTGGCCGAGGCCCGCCGCTTCGTCCGCGAACTCGCCGGCCCCGATGAGCGGCTGGAAACCCAGCTCACCTCCCTGCTGTCCCAGATGCGCAGCCGTGTGAAAGCCTTGGGGAAAGAGACCACCTTTGAGCTGGTGGTTTCCGGCAGCGGCAAGGTGCCCGAACACATCAAAGAGGTCATCGTGCGCGCCGCGCAAGAGGGCCTGAATAACGTCATCAAACACGCCCACGCCTCGCGCGCGGTGGTTACGCTCGGCCTTTTCGAGGATGCGGTGACCTTGGACGTCGTTGATAATGGACGCGGACTATCCGCCTCCCCTGGCCCCGATGGCAAGGATCATGGTTTCGGGCTCACCGGCCTCCGCGGCCGCGTGGAAGCTGTGGGCGGCACCATGAACCTGGAATCCGGCGAAGGTACCGCCCTGGCCGTCCGTATCCCGCTGAAGGAGAAAAGCAATGGTTAATGTCATGCTGATTGATGATCACCCAGTGGTCCGCGCCGGCCTGCGTGCCATCCTCAATACCTTCTCCGATGTCGAGGTAGTCATGGAAGGCTCTACCGGCGCGGATGTGGATAAGCTCTTTACTGACAACGCCCCGCAGGTAGACGCCGTGGTCTGCGATATCCAGATGCCCGGCATGGATGGCATCGCGGCCACCAAGCGCGTGGTGGAGGCCGGCGGCCCACCGGTGCTCATCCTGACCACCTATGACACGCAGGCCGATATCCTTGCCGCCGTGGAGGCCGGCGCGATGGGCTATCTACTCAAGGATTCCCCGGAGCAGGCGCTGCACGAGGCCGTGCTCAATACCGCCGCGCACCGCCGCACCTTGGCGCCGGAGGTGGTAGATCTCCTGGCCCAGCGAGTGGGCCGGCCGCAAGAATCGCTCTCCACCCGCGAGCTAGAAATTCTTCGGGCGCTTTCCAGCGGTTCCTCCAATAAGGAGCTGGCCAAGCAGCTCTTCATCTCCGAAGCCACGGTCAAGACCCACCTCATCCATATCTTCCAGAAGTTGGGCGTGGAAACTCGCACCGCCGCGGTTACCGTGGCGCGGGAGAGAAAGCTCATTTAATGCTGGACTGCATAGTCATTGGCGCCGGCCAGGCTGGTCTTGCGGTGGGCTACTATCTGCGCAAGAAAGGGCTGGATTTTGTGATTCTGGACGCCGAGCCCGGCCCCGGCGCGGCCTGGCGCCACGCCTGGCCTTCGCTTACGCTCTTTAGCAATTCCGCCTCCTCTAACCTGCCGGGGTGGCCCATGCCCCACCACGAGGGCTTTCCGCCGGCCAGCCACGTTATCGACTATTTTGCGCGCTACGAGCAGCGCTATGAACTGCCCATTCGCCGGCCGGTCAGAGTGGATGAGGTGACCCATGATGGCGCATGCTTCCACGTCTTTGCCGGTACAGAGCATTTGACCGCGCGCACGGTCGTGGCAGCCACGGGAACGTGGTCCGCGCCCTTTATCCCCTACTACCCCGGCGATTTTGGCGGACAGCAATGGCATTCAGCTTTCTACCCAGGCCCAGAGGACTTTGTCGGATCCACCGTCGCGGTCGTGGGTGCGGCCAATTCCGGCGCCCAAATCGCGGCCGAGCTCCTGCTCTCTGGCGTGGAGACCACCTGGTATACCCGCAGCTCCCCGCGGTGGATGCCCGATGATGTTGACGGCCGGGTGCTCTTCCAGCGCAATCGCGCCCGCCTCAACGCCATGCTGCGTGGCGAGCCAGACCCCGGCGCGGATTCCAACCTAGGCGATATTGTGATGGTTCCACCGGTCCTACGCGCGCGGGATTCAGGCCTTTTGCAGGCCACTCCCATGTTTTCTTCGCTTGAAGAAGTCACTGCAGACCACCTCATATGGTGCACCGGTTTCCGGCCTGCCCTCCGGCCCATCCGCGGGCTCCTTGATGGCACCTCCCCCACCGTCGACGGCCTCTTCCTCGTGGGTTACGGCACATGGACCGGCCCCGGCTCCGCAACCATTACCGGGGTAAGCCCCTTTGCCAAGCAGACCGCGCACGACGTTGCGAATATATGTGACTAAAGCTATAGGTTAGTCCCAGCTGATTCGACTACACTGCCTTCACGCAGAGAGTGCGAAACGATTAGGGAAAGCTGGTCTATACATGTCTGCCTGGGATCTCTACGATGACCTCATCGATGCCATTCCCCGTGACATAGTGGTCTCCCGCGCCGCCCAAGGCCCGCGGTGGACCCGGGTATACACCGAAAGTCCTAGCTGCGGCATGGCCATGACCATGTCTGCCACCTCTCGCCCGGCCCAGATGCGCACCGAGTACACCGGCGTTCCTCTACGCGCCATCGCCCAGCTGGCCAAGAGCTGGAATTTTTCGGAGGCGTCCTTCGGCATGGCCGCGCTAAATTCCTACTACGCCACACCTTCCGTGGCCGGCGAGCATGGCTTTGCGCTTGCCGACGCCCCCTGGCCCCACATCTTCGATCCCTTCCGCAACGCCGTTGCTGGGAAGAAGGTCGCAGTCATTGGCCACTTCCCTTTTGCACCTAAAGCACTCAACCAGGCTGCGGATTTTTATATGCTGGAGCGCTCGCTCAATGAGGGCGACTATCCCGATTCCGCCGCCGAATACATCCTGCCCGAGTGCGATTATGTTTTTATTACCGGCTCTGCCTTTGTCAATAAAACTGCTCCCCGCCTGCTCGAGCTCTCCCGCGAGTCCTTCAATGTCGTCCTAGGCCCATCAACTCCCCTAGCCCCAGTACTGCTGGAAGACTACGGCGTATCGCAAGTCACCGGCATGGTTCCGTCCAATCCCGCAGGGATGTTTGAGGGCCTAGAGAAGGGTGATTCCCTCGATATGTTCAACTTCGGACACCGAGTCACCCTAGGGCGCTAAACAATCACTCCGGCCAAGATTACGGCAGCGAGAGCACCCAGGCCCGCCGCCGCAGTCCAGCCGATGAAGCGCACAGCTCGCAGCTGCGCCTTAAAACTGCTCCGGCTTAGCAGGAACGCACCCAAGGATGCGCCGAGGGTATTGAAGACCAAGTCGTCTACGTCGCTAAATCCCAACGAGAATACGTATTGGGTAATTTCGATACCCAGGCTGAGCGCCATCGCCAGAAGGATGGTTCCACCGCGGCCAAATCGGATGCGCCGCGAATTCTGTCCCAGCACCACCAGGCACGCCCCGAGTGGCATAAACAGCGCGATATTACCAAAGGTATTGGTCCACGGACCCCACCACGGATGAGGGTTATTAAACCCATTAAACATCTGCAAATCTAGGCTGCGGCGTGCGTGCGCAGACGCATCAACCACACCGGGGATATCTATAAAGGGCTTCCCCACCGTAGCCACCGCAATAGCCACGATGACAACCACGCAGGCTACGGCTGCACTGCGCCACAGCGTGCGCTTAGCAGGCATTCCACGCGCACCAATCTGGCGCGAGGTGCGGGTGGACATCGTGGTCATCGTCATGTTGTTCAAGCTAACAAGCGAGCCTGAAAAATCCCCGTGAGATTCGCTGTTAAATCTCTGCATCACATTTAACGTACGATGGTGATCATGAGCACGCTACTAGTTACTCGCAACGAAGATAAATCCGTTACGACCTCCTTTGAAGAGGGAGAGTTTTTCGGCGAAGGCGACCTTACCGTCGATGTGTCTTATTCTTCGCTGAACTACAAAGACGCCATGGCAATTGCCGGCGATCGTGGCGTCATGCGCACCAGCCCACTGGTTCCGGGCATCGACGTGGTCGGCACCGTTGCCGAGTCCAACGTGGAACGACTCCCGGTTGGCACCCTGGTAGCGTCCTTCGGCGATGGCCTCGGTGAATTCCGCCACGGCGGCTACACCCCGAAGCAGCGGGTGAATTCCCAGGCAACCGTTGCGTTGCCAGCAGACTTCACCGCAGAGCAGGCGGCCGCCGTGGGAACCGCAGGTTACACTGCCGCCCTGTGCGTTAATTCGTTGCGCGGGCTTCCCGATGGCCCCGTCTTGGTCACCGGCGCCACCGGTGGCGTAGGCTCCATCGCCGTGAATCTACTGTCCAATGCCGGTTACGAGGTCCACGCCATGACCGGCCGCCCAGATGACTATTCCCAGTACCTCCACGAGCTAGGCGCCCACACCATTGTGGACCGCGCCGAGTTCGCCGAGGCCGGAAAGCCCCTGCAGAAGGCTAGCTACGCCGGTGCCGTTGACACCTCCGGCTCCCACGTCCTAGCCAATGTTTTGGCCCGCACCGTATGGGGCGGCACTGTTGCCTCCACCGGTATGGCCGCCGGCCCAGACCTGCCCACTACCGTCTTGCCTTTCATTCTGCGCAACGTGCACCTCGCCGGCGTTAACTCTGTCGACGCCCCGCTGCACTACCGCCAGAACGCATGGCAGCTGCTCGCACGCAAGCTGGACCGGTCCATCCTTGAGTCTCTGACCAATACGATTCCTCTGTCGGACGTTGTCGAGGAATCCAAGTCCCTCCTCGAGGGCACCCACCACGGACGCACCGTCCTCAAGATTTCCTAGGCCACTCCTAGACACTCTTGCACGGCACCCGCCTTCTTGGCGGGTGCTTTTTGTATGCACGGCTACCCCGCGACGCGCTAGCTTTCCGACGTCCCCTCTTTAACTACCCCGCGTAGCAACGCGCGGGAAATCCTGCCCAAGGTTTGTAGGTCTTCATCACTAAGGGTACCCACCACGATTTCCTCGACTGCGGCGGTATGTCGCGCGATCGCCGCGTTGAAAGCGGCACTTCCCTTTTCCGTCACAGTGACTTCAACTGCACGGGTTCCTAACTCCGGCGCCTCGCGCCTGGAAACCAATTTTCGGTGTTCCATGCGCACCAGCTGACGATGCAGCCGCGACTTCTCCCACCGGAGTTCCGCCGCCAATTCATGCGGGCGTGTAGGAATCTGGCGGCGACGATACAGAACGGCCAAAACCGCGTAGTCTGCCTCACTCAAACTAGAGCCACTCTGCAGCTCTCCAGAAAGCCGCGCGTGGAGCGCCTCTTGCATGGCAACAAAGTCAGCCCACGCCGCACTCTGCTCCACACGCATCGCATTCCTCCTTTGGTTCTCCTTCTTTCACCAGTCTATACTGCGCAGTTGATCTAGCAACTCATCGGCTTGTCGAGAGTTGATACACCAACTCCCACTACTGAATAGGGATGTAGGTCTAAGAGAGCCACAATTTCACAAACCCATACCTTTGCTAGCGAAAACACTTTAATTTTCCTTTTGAATACCTATCTGCTGGTACTCACTATTGTTTGAGTAGGTATGTTCTTGACCTGAAAATTAAATAATGAAGCAAATACCCGCGACAAAAATGCGACTGTGAAGGCAATGACTGCTCCGGCAGAGGAGACCGCAGCGTTTAGAATGGCAAGCATGGATAAGCTATTTAGCACGTGCGGTTTCGACTTCGTGGATATGGAAGAACTCATTGGGGAGCTGCCCACCGACCACGACATGTGGGATGCGCCCGGATTTGATCGAGTACTATTCCACGCCGACCCGTCCGACATGGCGGTCACCGCTATGGAGTACGAAGGGGAGTGGGCCGCAGTTCCTTCCTACCGGGGCGGGGAAGAGGCACCGGGCACGATATATCGCGCAACGCCTTATATCGGCATTGTGGAAACGGGGGATTTACAGTTCGCAGCGTTGGCGGATGCGCCCTTCGCCCTGCCGGCAGGCAACCCAGTCGGAGGAGAAAAGCTCCAGGGACAGGTGCGGCCAGCGGTTGTGGCATTGAAGTACGAGGTAGGGGAGCCGGAAGAGTTTTCCTTGACTTCGCCTGCTACCGAGCGCTTCTACCGAAACTTCAAGCCCAGCATGCTCAACCCGCAGGTGGAAGTGGCGGGGACTATCGGGGGCGTCGCCAAGCACAGCAATGAGCTGGGCATGGGGGAGTTTTGGGTATGCGACCTCGACGGCCTCCCGCTCATTGTGAACGAGAAGCTGGAGGTCGGTCAGGGGATCCGGGCGCACGGCATTGCGCTGTGCGCCACGGAATTTTGGGACGAGTAACTACTTGACCACGAGGTTGACCATGCGGCCCGGAACGTAGATCTTCTTCACCACGTTCTTGCCGTTGGTCAGATCGGCAATCTTTGCGTCGGCGAGGGCAACGTCAAAGACCGCGTCCTGGTCCGCATCAGCGGCCACGTTGATCCGGGCCTTGACCTTGCCGTTGATCTGAACCGGCACCTCAATCTCGTCGTCTACCAGGTATTTTTCCTCAAAAGTGGGGAAGGGCTGGTAGGTGATGGTCTCGTCATGGCCGAATCGCTGCCACAGTTCCTCCGCGATATGCGGGGCAATGGGGGAGACCAACTGTGCGATCGGCTCCACGGCGGCGCGCGGGGCCTCGGTGCGGTAGGTCTTAGTCAGGTAGTTGACGTACTCGATGAGCTTGGCCACCACGGTATTAAGCCGCAGGTTCTCGTAATCATCGCGCACGCCTGCGATGGTGCGGTGGAGCTGCTTGAGGTCATCTTCACTCAAGGCGGCGTCGGTAGTGGCCAGCTCGCCGGTGTCCTCATTGACGGCTAGGCGCCACAGGCGCTGCAAGAAGCGCTGGGAGCCTACGACGTCCTTGGTAGCCCACGGGCGAGACGTATCCAGCGGACCCATGGACATCTCGTAAACGCGCAAGGTATCGGCACCGAAGTCGCGGCAAATATCGTCCGGAGCCACGGCATTCTTGAGGGACTTGCCCATCTTGCCATACTCCTGATTGACCTCTTCGCCGTCGTAGTAGAATTTGCCGTCCTTTTCCTCTACTTCAGCGGCCGGAACGTACACGCCGCGGGAATCCGTGTAGGCATAGGCCTGGATATAGCCCTGGTTGTACAGGCGGCGGTAGGGCTCTTGGGAGCTAACAAAGCCCAGGTCAAAGAGCACCTTATGCCAGAAGCGGGAGTAGAGCAGGTGCAGCACGGCGTGCTCGACGCCGCCGACGTAGAGGTCCACGCCGCCCGAGTCCTGCGGGCCATGCTGCTCCGGACGCGGGCCGGTCCAGTAGCGCTCGTTTTCGATATCGCAGAATGCCTCATCATTGCGGGGATCGATATAGCGCAGCTGGTACCAGGAAGAACCCGCCCACTGCGGCATAACGTTGGTATCGCGGAAATAGGTCTGTGGACCGTCGCCCAGATCCAGCTCTACCTCGACCCAATCGCGCACCTTTGCCAGCGGTGGTTGTGGCTCGGAATCCTTGTCCTCGGGATCAAAGGAAACTGGCTTATAGTCTTCCACCTCTGGTAGCTCTACCGGCAGCATGGATTCCGGCAGGGCGTGGGCAAAGCCGTCCTTGTCGTAGACGATGGGGAAGGGCTCGCCCCAGTAACGCTGGCGGGCGAAGAGCCAATCGCGCAGCTTGTACTGCACCTTTTCGCGGCCAGAGTCGTCCTTTTCCAGCCATTCAATGGCCGCGGCAATGGCCTCGGCCTTATTCAGGCCGTTAAGATCCAGGCCTTTGTCGTTGGAGGAATTAACCAGCGCGCCGTCCTCGGTCCAGGCTTCTTCCTCCACGTTTCCGCCAGAGACAACCTCCGTAATAGGTAGGCCGAAGGCCTGGGCAAACTCGTAGTCACGGGTGTCATGCGCCGGAACTGCCATGATGGCGCCGGTGCCGTAGCCGGTCAGGACATAGTCCGCGATGAAGATCGGGACCTTCTTCCCAGAAACCGGGTTGGTGGCATAAGTACCCAGGAAGACGCCAGTCTTTTCCTTGTTCTCCTGGCGCTCCAGGTCGGACTTGGCGGCAATATCGGTGCGGTAGGACTCCACGGCCTCCTTCGGATCATCGTGGCCATAGGTCCAACGCTCATCCACGTCATCGTCATAAGGGATGGGGGAGAGGAGGGCGTCGACAAGCTCGTGCTCTGGGGCCAGCACCACGTACTCGGCACCGAAGAGGGTATCCGGGCGGGTGGTAAAGACCTCAATCTCGTAGCCCTCGGCAGGGAAGGAGACCTCTGCGCCGCGGGAACGGCCGATCCAATTGCGCTGCATGGACTTGACCTTGTCCGGCCAATCCAAAAGCTCCAGATCATCCAGCAAGCGATCGGAGTAGGCGGTAATGCGCATCATCCACTGCGAAAGGTTCTTGCGGAAGACCGGGAAATTGCCGCGCTCGGACTTGCCCTCAGCGGTGACCTCCTCATTTGCCAGCACGGTACCCAAGCCCGGGCACCAATTCACCGTGGAATTAGACAGGTAGACCAGGCGGAATTCATCGATGGCCGCGGCCTTTTCCTCTTCGGTGAGGTCCTCGTAGTAGCGGCCATCCTTAGTGGTGCGCTTATTGGCCTCCAGCTCCTTGATGAGCTCTGCAATCGGGCGCGCCTTCTGCTGCTCCTCATCGAACCAAGAGTTATAAATTTGCAGGAAGATCCACTGCGTCCACTTGAAGAACTCCGGATCGGTTGATTCCACGGAGCGGCGCGGATCGTGGCCCAGGCCCAACATGCCCAGCTGGCGGCGCATGTTTTCAATATTCGCCTCGGTGGTGGTGCGCGGGTGGGTACCGGTCTGGATGGCGTACTGCTCGGCCGGCAGGCCGAAGGCATCGTAGCCCAAGGTGTGCAACACGTTCTTGCCCAGCATGCGGTTATAGCGGGCGTACGTATCGGTGGCGATATATCCCAGTGGGTGTCCCACGTGCAGGCCCGCACCGGAAGGGTAGGGGAACATATCCTGCACATTGAGCTTTTCCTTAGGCAACTCGCCCGCATCGGTGGCGAGCTCGCCTACCGGGTTCGGGGCATTAAAGGTGCCATTGTCTTTCCAGTACTGCTGCCAGGTCTTCTCGATCTGGTTCGCCAGCTCCGGGGTATAGCGGTACGAAGTGGAATCGCTCTGGGTAGTCATAATCACACAGTGTAATAGCCGCATCCCGGCGCGGGGTAGTTCGCTATGCTTTCCGCGTTCTGCTTGGCACGCACATCCAAAATCCCCGCCGTAATCGCCCCCGGTTTTCGCGCCATTTCCGCCGCTCGCAGCCAAAATGCAGATCTGCATGAAAATGATCTAGGCTGGGGTAAATGAGCCAGGAGAAGTTTCGCAGCCAGCTATCATCTTTTGCAGACGCAGCGGTATTTCAGGGGATCCCGCACCTGCGCCTCTCCCCAGCTACCAACACATTGGAGCTGTACCTACCGGCCGTAACCGCAGGTTATGAGCCAGAAGATCCCCAGTGGACCGTGACCGCACAGCTGCTCGACGGCAGCGAGGACACCCGCAAGTTCTACTACGTGGAGGGCGAGGAGCCCGGCTTGTGGATCAGCATGCCGCGTGCCTTTAGCCACCTCAGCGTTTCCTTTGAGGAGCACACCTTGGAGTTTGCCGGCGTGGCCAATGGCGGATTGCTGCTCGATTCCACCCATCGCCCAATCGATACCACCACAGCGGTAGCCAAGGGTTCTTATACCTTCATCGCCCCCACCGGCACGGAGCTTGCTAAGGCCAAGGTCGGCGAGGCCCGTCCCCACGGTGCATGGGAGGGCTGGACCATCGCCCCGGTCGAGGTCAGCCAGTCTTTCACCGTGGAGGTTCCGCGCCAAGAATCCGCGACCATCAAGGTGTCCGGCAGCCCTGATTTTGCCTGGGACATGGCCGTGAAGACGCTACCTAATGCCCATGGCCTAGATGGTGAACTGGTCTATACCCAGTCCCCGCGGGTCATCGCCAATACGGAACTCAGCATGGAGCTGGCCTATGTCCCCATTGGTGGGGAAGAGGAGGCCGTGCTGGAGGATGAACTACCGGAGGGCATTCACGAGGTACTTCCCGCAGACGCCTTCGAGGATCCCTGGGTGGGCCGCTACCGCTTCACCCTGTACAAGGACGAGGAACTGGTGGATATCCAGTACCTCAATTTTGCGGAGTCGCTGCACATGCGTGCCAAGAACGAGGGCCCGCGCGGCACCAACTTTCGCTTTATCGATGCCCTGGGCAACCTTTCGCCGTTTAGCTATGCCTTGGCTTCTGCGCCGGGCAAGGCTATCCAAATGGAAAAGGGCCAGCGCGTCTTTGGCGAGGACGAAAGCGTGCGCGAGGAGACCGTCGGCAGTGAGGCCGGCTATGAGCTGACCTTCCAGGTGGAGCCGGCGACGATTCGTACTCGAGTCAAACGCACCGCGGCCGAGCCCGTGGATTACCTGGATAAGCAGGTCATCCTGGCGGACCAGCTCGATGCGGATGCACTTTTTACCATTCATTCTCCGGAGCCACTGCCGCTGGCAAAGTTCGTGGTTATTGATAAGAACCAGAAGATTAGGGACCTGGTCACCGCCAATGGCTCAACGGAAGCGGCCACCAGCCTATCCGTACCCAACCGCGCGCTGAAGTCGGCACTGACGAAGAAGACCTCGCTGGAGCTTTACCTCCTGTGGTCCACGTTGTCCTATGAGGAGTACCTCGAAGGACTGCCGGAAAAGGAGCGCGCAGCGCACCAAAAGCGCAGCTTTGAGCGGCGCGTCATGGAATATGAGGCCACCGCGGCCAGCGACCTCATTTATGCCGCCATCGCCACCGTGCGCAAGGCACCGTTGGTCGCCCGCGCAACCATTGAGGACGGCATCCTCGTCCCCGAGCAGGCGCACGAGGAGGAGGTAGAGCTATTGGCTTGGGCGTGGCCGCTGGGCAATCCCGCGGGCGAGCCGCTACCGCTGGAGCCCACTGAGGAAGGCTTTGAGCTGCCCGAGGAGCTGCTGGACGCCGGCCACCTCATCGTGGACTTCCGCGAGGATGAGCCGGCCAGCGACTTGGCCGCACCGCAGTACCCGCCGGCTAGCGCTCTTATCATCTTCCACGACGGTGAAACCGAAAACACCGAGGGTATGTGGCCTGCCTACGCGGCCATGCGCCGCCTCGCACCCAAGGCCAAGGAAACCTTCGAGGGAATCATCAAGGAGATTGAGGCCGATCCGCGCGCCAGCATGGATGCACTTATGGCCGCGGAATTTGAGCCGGGGCAGCGCATGCGCGCCTTTGTCCGCACCGGCTTGGTCTCCCGCACCTTCCGCCGCGAGGAGCCGGCCGGCGAGCCTTCCTCGCTCTTGGCCGCGCTTGCCGACGCCGCCTATGACTACGTCGAAGCCCACGGCTCCGCCTCCCTCGCACGCGTGCCGTCCACCGGCATCGACGATGTCACCCGCCCCATGCTGCTGATGAGCGCAACAGGCGAGGCACCTACACCAGCAACGGACAGCGACCAGCTCTGCGATGATGCCCACCGCATCGCCGCACTGCGCGAGTGCTTTGCCAATGACCTTGCGCTCACCCGCCTCGGCACCATTTCCAAGCTGCGTAGCACCGCAATGCAGCTGCGGGTGACGCTGCAACAGCTGGGCGTCGATAAGTCCGTGCTGCATACCCTGCTCGCGCTGGACGCCTTTGGCGATGGCAATTCGGAGCTCGGCGATTCCGCCTGGATGCCGTTTATTTCCTACGTCTTTGCCATCACGGCGCGCGGCGTGGCCAATGGCAAGCTGGCGGACCCTGCTTTCGCCGCCACGCTTGACGACGCCCTCCCGCAGCTCGCCGAGGCCGTCTCCCTCGCCCCGCAGCTTTTCTACCGCGATATTCTCACCGCGGAGGCGCTCACACTCAGCTAGGGTGACAGGCATGCAGGTCATCTCCACCAATGTCGCCGTCCGCCGGCCGGACCCGAGCGGGCGGCATGAGTTCTCGGGCATCGACAAAAAGCCGCAGGACTTTATCGATCTGGTGCCACCCGGACCCCATTATGGCGATGGGTCCGGCGTGCGTGGCGATATAATTGGTGACACCCAACATCACGGCGGCAACGATAAAGCCGTCTACGCCTACTCCCGCGAGGAACTGGATTACTGGCAATCCGAGCTTTCCCGCCCGCTGGCCTCCGGCGGCTTTGGCGAAAATCTCACCACGCAGGGCATCGATCTGTCTGCTCTACTCATCAATCAGCGCCTGCGCATCGGCACCGCCGTGCTTGAGGTCTCCGTACCTCGTCAACCGTGTGCCACCTTCGCCGGCTGGCTAGGGGAGCGCGGCTGGCTCAAGCGCTGGACCGCGCGTGGCGACTGCGGCACCTACCTGCGCATCATTTCCCCCGGCCGCATCTGCCCCGGCGATGTCATTGAGCTGGATACCCCGCCCAGCCACGACATCACCATGCGCATGGCCTTTGCCGCCAAGATGGGCGACCGCGCCCTGGCCCGGCGCGTTATCGATGCTGGCTGCCTGCCCACTCACCAACAGAACTCGCTTCGCACCTAGTTACACAAGCACTTATAGTCCGCCATCAAGATGCGCATAAGCTTCGCTGCCCGCCGCCCCAACCTCTTAAGCGTTCCCATCAATTTCGGCAGTGCTCGGAAGATATCCGCCCGTCCCGCGTCCTCATATCGGGCTCGTCATTGCCCGGCCCTAGGCCTGCAGGCCAGGCACCAGTGGCTTGTACTCGGCGCTATGGGAAGCCGCAGAGGCCCACAGTAGGGACCGGGACCGTTAGTCGGCACATCCCTGCACAGCGAGTCTAGACGCATACTCTACTTCCGGAACCGCAGGCCACGTCACGACGTTTAGCTTGCCAAGAGTCCAGCACAGTCTTCTCGCCCGGAGTGCGCGCATAACAAAAGCACGCCAGCACTGAGTGCTGGCGTGCTTTTCATGCTGAGTGCGAAGTAGGGGAGCGTAACTGTGTTACTCGCCCTTTTCAAAGCTCAGATGGTGCCCCTTCGCCTTAGGGAAGCGGCCGTGCACGAAGAAGTAATAGATAGCGGCAATGACCACGAGACCCGCGAGAATGAGATACATCGTGTCGAAGCCCGTTGCCGCAACGATGGGGCCCAGGCCGAATGGAGCCAGGCCAATGCCGAGGTCCATGAGCAGGAACATGGTGGAGATGCCCGCGCCCATTTGCGCGGCAGGCACCGAGCGCACGGAGATGGCTTGGCAGGCGGGGCTGAGGGTGCCGAAGCCCAACCCGGTGCAGGCGCCCGCGACCACCAGCATGACGTCATTGGTGGGGAAGCCCATGAGCAGCAGCGCCACGACAAAGGCGGCCAAGCCGAGGTACATCACGGCATTATCACCCTTATGGTCCTGGATGCGCCCCAAGACGAAGCGCATGATGAGCATCGTGACCGCATAGCCAATGAAGAACAGCCCTGCGCCGGTGGCCAGGTCTTCCTTGCGTGCGTAGGCGTTGAGATAGGTCACCACGCCGGAGTAGGCAATGCCAACTAGGAGCATGAATAGCCCGATGGGAACCACGTTGGGGTGCACGGCATTGCGCAACTTAAAGGCCGGCTTTTCGGAGGAAACTTCGGCCGGATAGCGCAGCACCACGGCCAGGATCAGGGAAACGATATTTGCGCCAAGGGCGACGGCAAAAAGCGTGTTGTAGCCGATGTTATTGGCCAAGAACAGGCCGATAGCTGGACCAAACGCGGTTGCCAGGGTAGTGCCCAAGGCGAAGTATCCGGTGCCTTCCGCACGGCGTTCGTGTGGGATAACAGACTGAGCCACCGCCATGAGTGCGGTGGAGGTCAAGGCATAGCCCGCGCCGTGCACCATTCGCACGATAATCAAGATCGCAACATTATGCGCAAAAAAATACGCCACAGCTACAACTGTGACGAAGGCCAGTGAAGTTAAGGCCGCCTTCTTGTGTCCCACGCGGTCCACGATCCAGCCGGAGAACACGCGCATGCACGTCGCGCCCAGAACAAAGGCACTGGAGGCGAAACCACCCACGGTATCCGATGCCCCGAAACTCTCTACCGCGTAGAGGGCCATGGTGGTTACGGACAGGTAGAAGACCAAGAACTGACAAAAGTTAGCCACCCACGCGAGGACAAACGTAGGCGTAATCAGCCGCGGCTTAGCCGCTGCAGATTCTGTAGACGTCATATACTCACTCCAAATAACAAAAAGAAAATTCCCTCTCCACGTGCTGGCCATAAGGCCACGCATCGCAGATGAAGGAAATAGAAATTAAATTTTACGGAGAGGAACTATACGCCCCGCAGGCTGCAAAGGTTAATTGAAAAGCTTTCCAGGCCCTTACCGACGCCGCCCGTACACGGGCGGCTACCGACAATCGCTACACCTTGAACTGGAAAAATGCTACGCACTGGGTAGGTAGCGTTGACTTATTCGCGCTTAAGAAAAGTTCTTGAATCTTAGGCGCCGGCATAAGGATCACGGATACCCAAGTACTGCACCGAGGTATATTCTTCAATACCTTCGGCGCCGCCTTCGCGCCCTAAACCAGAGTGCTTGACGCCACCGAATGGGGCAGCGGCATTGGAGATGACACCGGCATTGAATCCCATCAGCCCAAACTCGAGGCCGTCGGCAACGCGCCAGAGGCGATCGGAATCCTCCGTATATACATAGGAGGCAAGTCCGTACTCCGTATCGTTCGCAATCTCTAGCGCTTCCGATTCATCCTTGAAGGTTAGGATGGGCGCGACCGGTCCAAAAATTTCTTCCTGAGCCACGCGAGTTTCACGTGAAACATTGCTCAGGATAGTGGGTGCATAGAAGTGACCCTCGCCCTCGCCGCGGGTGCCACCGGTGACAACGGTCGCTCCCTTGTCCACCGCATCCTCAACCAGGGATGCAACATTGTCGAGTGCCTTAGCCTCAATCAGCGGACCACACGTCACACCTTCGTCCATGCCATTACCGACGACGAGTTTCTCAAACTCTGCTGCCAGCTTTTGCGTAAACTCCTCCGCCACGGACTCGTGCACCAAGAAGCGGTTGGCCGCAGTGCAGGCCTCGCCAATATTGCGCATCTTCGCGCCCATGGCTCCCGCAACCGCTTGGTCAATATCCGCATCCTCGAAAACAATGAACGGTGCATTACCGCCGAGCTCCATAGAGGTGCGCAAGACATTATCCGCGGCACCCTTAAGAAGGGTTTTGCCCACTGGGGTAGAACCGGTGAAGGAGAGCTTGCGCAAGCGGGCGTCGGCAACCAAGGGCTCCGAAATGGCCGAAGCGGAGCTGCCGGAGACCACATTGAGCACGCCCTGTGGCAGGCCGGCATCGAGCATGGTTTGTGCGAAGTACTGCGTGGTGAGTGGCGTCAGCTTGGCCGGCTTCAGGACCATGGTGCACCCCGCCGCAACGGCCGGGGCAACCTTTCGGGTGGCCATGGCGAGGGGGAAGTTCCATGGAGTAATCAATAGGCACGGGCCCACGGGCTTGCGGCGGGTAATCATGCGCAAGGTGCCTTCCGGGACGGGGGAGTAGCGGCCATAATCGCGCGTGGCTTCCTCACTAAACCACCGCAAATATTCCGCACCATAGGTAACCTCACCTTGCGACTCGGCAAAGGGCTTTCCCATCTCAAGAGTCATCAGGGTGGCGAACTCATCGGCGCGCTCGTGTACCAATTCAAAGGCGCGGCGTAGAATATCAGCGCGCTCGCGCGGAGTGGTGCGCACCCACTCATCTTGGGCCACACAGGCAGCATCGAGGGCAGCCACCGCATCATCAGAATCCGCTGACGACAGCGTGGCGATAGTCGCACCCGTCGCCGGGTTTTCTACGTCAAAGGTCTCCCCGGAAGACGCGTCGCGCCACTGGCCACCAATCAATAGCTGGGTGGGGACCTTCGCTAGTAGTTCCTTCTGGTCGATGCTCATATTCATCACCTTTCTCCATTGCGTGATTGCACCCCACAGTACCGCGAATCAATAGTCGGCCATCTTGGTCCTGCGCCAAGTATGAACGCATAGGGTAGAGGGCGAATATTTTTATCGATTATCTTCCAAGCTATAGAAATGTAGGTTAGTATGACCGTTATGAAGAAGATGATTACTGCTTGGTGGTGGCGCGCGTAACCCGCGGGCCTTATTCCACATCCCATTTTTAGGCTCGCATTCTGCGGGCCTTTTGGCGTTTTAGTGCCTCTGCTCGCGGAAGCTTCCTATCCGTTTCCCCGTTCCCCACACCCATCGAAAGGGCACTGCAATGCCATACACCGCCACTCGCGACATCTCCTACGGCAGCGATGCGGCCGCAATCTTTGACGCCCTCGCACAACCGCACGACTCCCTACTTCTCGAAAGCGCGGACATTGAGACAAAGAAGAATCTCAATTGCCTCGCGGTCCTCAGGGCCGCCCTGAAAGTAACATGCCACGGCCAGAGGGTAGAGGTACGCGCCCTCACGGAGGCAGGGGAGACGCTCCTTCCTTCCCTCGAGGACCGGTTCCACCATCGCCTAGTTTCACGTGAAACTACCGCCGCGGTTTTCGAATTCTCGCTGTCCACACAGCCCGACGAGCGGGAGCGGCTTCTTGCCGAATCTACCGCCGATATTTTGCGGTTCCTGCAATTAGAAGCCAACTATTCCTCTCCAATATTGCCGTTCCTTGGGGGTGGATTCGCTTATGACTACCTCGCTACTTTTGAGGAACTGCCCGAGGTTAACCCCGGGGCCAACACCTACCCGGACTACGAATTCTTGGTAGCCCAAACGGTCCTCGCAGTGGACCACCTGCAAGGGACTGCGCACCTAGAAGGCTGGGACATCGACGACAAGCGCCTGCGGGAAGAGTTGGATTATCTTGCCTCACTGCCGGTGGCTGCTCGTTTCACGGCGCCGCAAAAGGAAAGGATCCGGGCGGTGGCCGATGTGGATGATGCAGGGTTTAGGGCGGACGTCGACAAGCTTAAAGGCAATATTCACGCCGGTGATATCTACCAAGTAGTGCCCGCGCGCGCCTTCACCGTGGAATGCCCCAACGCCCTGGCTGCCTACCGGGCACTGCGCGAGACCAACCCCTCGCCCTATATGTTCTACGTCCGTGGTGCCTCCTATGAGCTCTTCGGCGCCTCGCCGGAATCAAACCTCAAATTCACGCCAGAAGATAGGCAGGTCCAGCTCTATCCCATCGCGGGAACCCGGCCGCGCGGGCTCAACCCGGATGGCAGCATCAACCATGAACTGGATATCCGCAACGAGCTGGACATGCGTACAGACCAAAAAGAGGTTGCGGAACACACGATGCTGGTCGATCTTGCACGCAATGACCTCGCTCGCGTGGCCGTGCCCCGCAGCCGCCAGGTAGCAGAACTCCTGCACGTTGACCGCTACTCGCGGGTCATGCACTTGGTCTCCCGTGTCACGGCGACGCTCCACCCGGACTTCGATGCGCTCGATGCCTACCGTGCGTGCATGAACATGGGAACGCTCACCGGAGCTCCCAAACTGCACGCCACCGAACTGGTGCGCCGCACGGAGGGGAAGCGCCGCGGATCCTATGGCGGGGCGGTGGGATACCTGCGCGGCGATGGAGCCATGGATAACTGCATCGTCATCCGCTCGGCCTACGTCCAGGACGGAACCGCAGTGGTGCAAGCCGGCGCCGGAGTGGTCAAGGATTCCGTGCCGCAAGCCGAGGCCGATGAAACGGTGCATAAGGCCTACGCCGTACTCCATGCCATCGCCATTGCACACGGAGCCGAGTTGGAGGTACAGCGATGAGCTCGCCGCATATTGTCCTGCTAGATAACCACGATTCTTTTGTCTACAACCTCGTCGATGCCCTTGCTGGGTTCGATACCACCGTGTTTCGCAATACCGTAGCGGTGCACGACGTGCTGCGCGCACAACCCGACATTATTGTGCTTTCCCCGGGCCCCGGTCATCCACGGGACGCCGGCTGCATGATGAAACTTATCGACGCCACCCTAGGCACCACCCCGATCCTTGGCGTATGCCTCGGCTTCCAAGCACTACTCGAGCACCACGGCGGTTCGGTCGAACCGTGCGGCCCCGTGCACGGGAAGTCCATCCCGATGACCCTGACCGAGGCCGGCGTTATGCACCCCGTCTTTCAGGGCCTTGCCACCGATACTGAGCCGGACCAACCGGGTCACCTTGGTACGCAAGTTCCGGTGGCGCGCTATCACTCGCTTGGATGTACGGACCTCCCTCGGGGGATGCGTTGTCTCGCGCGTACGTCCACGGACATCGGAGAGGTAGCCATGGCGGCCGAAACGGACGACGGTAGGGCCTTCGGCGTGCAGTTCCACCCTGAGTCCATCCTCACTCCCCGCGGCCCCCTCATTCTTGAGCGTTGCGTTAATCAACTATTTATACACACCACTATGGATATGGAGCGCTAAAAATGAATCACACACCCCTGCGTACCTT
Source organism: Corynebacterium sp. MSK150 (assembly GCF_030229215.1). Classification (NCBI taxonomy): domain Bacteria; kingdom Bacillati; phylum Actinomycetota; class Actinomycetes; order Mycobacteriales; family Corynebacteriaceae; genus Corynebacterium; species Corynebacterium sp. MSK150. The sequence goes on along the minus strand of NZ_JASPHM010000010.1, from coordinate 52,288 downwards.
GCAAGCCTTCCTGAATAACTCTCAGCCCACCATGGAAGAAGCCATGGAGGTATTTACCCCCTTGGCTGTGGGCGACTACGACGATATTCATATCGCGGCGCTGCTTACCCATATTCGCACCCGCGGCGAGACCTTCGCAGACATTGCCGGCGCGGCCAAAGCATTTTTGAAGGTGGGTTATCCATTCCCCATCACCGGAGAAGGACTCATGGATTCGGCCGGAACCGGTGGCGATGGCGCGAATACTATCAATATCACTACGGGCGCCTCCCTCATTGCCGCCGCCGGGGGAGTGAGGATGATCAAGCATGGCAACCGCTCGGTCTCTTCTAAGTCCGGATCGGCCGACGTCCTCGAAGCCCTGAATATTCCACTGGACCTAGACGCTGCCCGAGCAGTGCGCCAATTTAAAGCTTCCAACTTCACGTTCCTCTTCGCCCCGGCCTACAACCCAGCGGTCGCCCACGTACAACCGGTGCGCAAGGCGCTAGGTATCCCCACCATCTTCAATACACTAGGACCCCTCCTGTCCCCAGGACGCCCGTCACTGCAAATTATGGGCATCGCAAACCCAGCCCAAGGCCAACTCATCGCGGAAGTCTTTCGAGAGCTCGGCCGAGAGCGCGCCTTGGTCGTCCATGGTGCTGGCACGGATGAGATTGCGACCCACGGCACCACACAGGCCTGGGAGCTCAAGGACGGCGAGATTGCCTCTTACGAGCTCACTCCGGAAGACCTCGGCATCAAGCGCCACGAACTAGCGGACCTAGCCGGCGGCGACGGCGCCGCGAATGCCCAAGCCCTCCGTGCGGTTTTTGCCGGCCGTGGCGAGCCCGCCCATTGTGACGCCATTGCCGCCACCGCCGGCGCGATGTTTTACCTCAACGGGACCACGGAAACTACCGCGGCGGGAGTCACTCACGCAAAGGAACTGATTGGCAGCGGCACTGTTGAAGAATGGCTCATGCTCCACGAGAGCGCCAACTATGCCGTAGGGGAGGAGAGCTAATGTCGGGAAATGCATTGCCTACGGTGCTCGAGGAGATCGTCGCCCAGCGTCGCACTCACCTGCCTGCACTCCGGGAGCGCCTGTCCCACGTGGACCTGGCTAGCGTGCCACGCTCGGAGCGTTCGCTTGCCGACGCCCTCCGTGGCACCAACCGCTTCATCATGGAGTGCAAGTCTGCCTCGCCGTCCCTTGGCAAAATTCGCGAGGACTATCGCCCGGGCGATATTGCCCGGATCTACTCTCGCTATGCCTCCGCCATCTCGGTGTTGTGCGAGCCCGATCGTTTTGGCGGCGACTACGACCATTTACAGACCGTCGCGCTATCCACCCATGTGCCGGTGCTGTGCAAAGACTTCATCGTCGATCCCATCCAGGTCTATGCCGCGCGTTACTACGGTGCCGATGCCATCTTGCTCATGATGTCTATCGTGGACGATGACGCCTACGGTGAGCTCAAGGCACTGGCGGACGAACTCGGCCTAGACGTCTTGGCTGAAGCCATCACCGAGGACGAAGTGGAACGCGCAGTGAATTTTGGCGTCGATATCATCGGCATTAACAACCGCAACCTCCACGATCTCAGCATCGACCTGGGCCGCACCGAACGCCTAGCCCGCCATATTCCAGACGGAAAGGTGATAGTTTCCGAATCTGGAATCCGCGATAACGCCACCGTCCGCCGGTTAGGAGCCCACGCACATGCCTTCCTTGTAGGCTCACAGCTCACCTCCCAGGAGGACATCGATCGAGCGGCGCGTGACCTCGTCTATGGCGCCAATAAAGTATGCGGCCTTACCACCGCCTCCTCCGCACAAGCAGCCCGTGCTGCTGGAGCCCGATACGGGGGACTCATCTTCGCGCCGGATTCGCCCCGCAGTGTTTCACGTGAAACCGCACAAAGCATCATTTCCGCAGAACCAGAGCTGGAGTACGTAGCCGTGACGCGGTCTACGGATTTGGAGACACTAGGAAGCGTAGCCAGGATCCCCGGCCTCAAAGTTCTCCAGCTTCACGCCCCATTCCAAGGTAGTAGGGAAGCAGAGCTGGAATTCCTTCACAATGTTCGCGGCATCGCTGACGGTCTTAAGCTTTGGCGGGCCATCGACATGCATAACCCTGACTTCGCGGCCTTGACACCGAACCTAGTACCAGAGGTAGAGGCTCTTGTCCTCGACTCCGGCAGTGGCGGGACCGGAACCGCTTTTGAATGGCAGACGATTCCCCCTGAAGGGAAGGAAAAATCCCTCCTCGCCGGAGGACTCCAGCTAGACAACCTAGAAGAGGCACTGTCAATCGGCACGATGGGACTCGACCTCAATTCGGGTCTGGAATATACACCTGGAGGCAAGGACTCCTCGTTAATCGCCGAAGCTTTTAACACCATCCGGAACTACACACACCCATAGAAGGAAAAATACGATGACAGTTTCACGTGAAACGCTACTACCGGCATACTTTGGCGAATTCGGCGGACAGTTCGTCCCCGAATCCCTCATCCCAGCGCTCGACCAACTTGAGAAGGCTTTTGTCGACGCACAAAAGGACCCCACTTTTCACACAGAGCTAAGCGCGCTATTGCGTGACTATCTCGGCCGTCCCACACCAGTTACAGAGGCGAGAAACCTCGGGGGCAAAGCGCGCATCTTCCTCAAGCGGGAAGACCTCGTCCACGGTGGAGCACACAAGACGAACCAGGTACTTGGCCAAGCACTGCTAGCTAAGCGGATGGGGAAGACACGCATTATTGCCGAGACCGGAGCTGGCCAGCACGGCACCGCTACCGCACTTGCTTGCGCATTACTGGATCTCGAGTGCGTGGTCTATATGGGCGCGAAAGATGTGGCCCGGCAGCAGCCAAACGTATTCCGTATGGAGCTGATGGGAGCAAAGGTCGTCGCCGTCGACACCGGATCCGGAACTCTCAAGGACGCGGTGAACGAAGCCCTCCGTGATTGGACCGCCACCTTCCATGAATCCCACTATCTCCTCGGTACCGCGGCCGGACCGCATCCATTCCCAACCATCGTCCGAGAGTTTCACAAGGTCATCTCTGAAGAGGCTAAGGCCCAGATGCTTGAGCGCACCGGTGGACTACCAGATGTAGTCGTGGCTTGCGTCGGAGGCGGCTCTAATGCAATCGGTATGTTCGCAGACTTTATTGCGGAAGAGGAAGTGGAACTCGTCGGCGCCGAACCTGGCGGCGAAGGTCTAGACTCCGGCAAGCACGGTGCCACCATCAACAACGGTACGGTTGGCATCCTCCACGGCGCGCGCAGCTACCTGATGCGCAACGCGGACGGCCAAGTGGAGGAATCCTATTCGATTTCCGCCGGACTCGACTACCCAGGTGTAGGACCACAGCACGCGCACCTTCACGCTAGCGGCCGCGCACAATATGTCGGCATTACTGACGCCGAAGCACTCGAAGCATTCCAGCTTCTATCCACAAAAGAAGGAATCATTCCTGCCCTCGAGTCCTCCCATGCGTTGGCCTACGCGTTAAAGCGTAAGGACGAGGACATCACCATCTTGGTTTCCCTTTCCGGTCGCGGCGATAAAGATATCGACCACGTTCGCCACACCCTTGAGACCCACCCAGAATTTGAACTCCAGGAGAAGAACTAATGAGCACCCGATACGAAGACCTATTCCGCTCACTGCACAACAGAGGGGAGGGCGCATTCGTCCCATTCCTCATGTTGGGCGATCCCACCCCGGAGCACACGCTAGCCATCGTGCGAACCGTCGTCACGGCCGGAGCCGATGCATTGGAGCTAGGTATTCCATTTTCTGACCCAGTGGCCGATGGCCCCACCATTCAGGCCTCCCACCTTCGCGCGCTCGACGGGGGTGCCACCGTAGACTCCGCCTTGAAACAGGTAAGAACAATTCGCGCGGAATTTCCCGATCTTCCCATCGGCATGCTCATCTACGGCAATGTAGCGTTCACTCGGGGTTTCGACCGCTTCTACGCCGAGTTTGCGCAAGCGGGTGCGGATAGCATTTTGCTTCCCGACGTCCCCGTTCGCGAAGGTGCTCCATTCATCACCGCAGCAGAAAAGGCCGGTATTGATCCAATCTTTATCGCCCCAGCCCGCGCGACAGCACACACCCTCGAGGGCGTCGCTCGAAGCTCGCGGGGATATATCTACGCGGTTTCACGCGATGGAGTTACCGGTGCCGAAAAGCAATCAGAACCAATTGGCTTAGAAGAAGTCGTCGCTAACATCAAAAGATTCGACGGACCTCCGGTACTGCTCGGGTTCGGCATTTCCGAGCCTGAACACGTGCGCGATGCCGTAGCCGCTGGGGCAGCGGGGGCCATTACAGGATCCGCAATTACCAAGATTATTGATCGCCACGTTTCACGTGAAACAGACGCGGAAGGAAAAATTGTGGAAGGAACCTCAGGACACATATCCGATGCGAAAGCCTTGCACAAAGAACTCGCCGAGTATGTGGCACGCATGAAGGCAGCAACTCAAAAGTAGTCCTGAAAACGCGAAGAACCCCTTCTCAGCTCTCGGCAGCTGAGAAGGGGTTCGATATAAGAAGGCCTCTACGCAGTTGCTTCCGCAGATCCCTCTTCGGTGTGGTCCTTCTTGTCGCCCGCGAACTTGTCCACGATCATCGCAATGGCGCCGTCACCAGTAACGTTGGCGGCAGTGCCAACCGAGTCGATAGCAATATAGGCCGCAATCATCAGTGCCACCATGCCATCGTCAAAGCCCATCATGTCCGCCAGTAGTCCAGCTGCGACCATAACCGCGCCGCCAGGCACACCTGGTGCTGCAATCATCATGATTCCCAGCAAGAAGATGAAGCCAAGTCCGGTGCTCAAACTAATATCCAGGTCCGCCATGTACACAATGGCAAAAGCATAAAGCGTCAGCTTAATCATGGAGCCGGAGAGGTGAATGGTGGCACACAGAGGAATAACAAAATTTGCCACCGGCTTCGAGATGCCATTCTTCAGCGTCGACTCCAAAGACACCGGAATAGTCGCGGCCGAAGAGGAGGTTCCCAGTGCGGTGAAATAAGCCGGCAGCATATTGCGTAGTGCTTTGAAAGGATTCTTGCCGGTAATTGCACCAGCGATAATGTACTGAAGCACCAGGTAAACCAGAGTCATGACAACTGCCAGGATCAGGACCTTGGCGAAGGCCGAGAGCACTGAGCCCAAATTGCCATTCATACCCAAGCCTAGGAACATGCCGAAGATATAGAAGGGCAAAATTGGCACTACAAAGCCCCAAATGACCTTGACTACTACGCTCTCCAATTCCTTTGTGACCGCATACAAGGTATCGGACTTCACTGTAGTCATCGCTACGCCGATGCAGAATGACAACAAGAGAGCCGTCATGACCTCAAAAGGCGGCGCCATTTCCACCTCGAAGTACGGAGTGAGTGCCCCCTCATCAATATCGGAGACATTTGTAATCAGATCCTGACCACTGAGCATGGTGGGGTAGAGCCAGTGTGCAAGTACGTAGGCAAGAAGACCCGCAACAATCGTTGAGCCGTAGGCAATGCCTGCAGTAACGCCCAACCATTTTCCGGCTCCCTGCCCCAGACCAGCAATCGACGGGGCGATAAGCGCGAAGATGAGGACCGGAATAAAGAAGTTGAGGAAGTTACTAAAGAGTCCATTGAAGGTGGCGAATACGCGGCCAAACCATTCTGGCGCGAATTGGCTCACCACCACGCCAAGGATGATGGCAACGATGATGCGGAACAATAAAGATTCCGAGAGTTTCTTGAGATTCATGTACTTACAATCAAATCGGGTGTTTCACCCCTTGGAAAACAAATCCAAGGTGAAACAGCGCGGTACAGAGGCAACGGTCGATTCAATATCTATCGATCGACCTTAAAGGCATAGTACCCGACCGGAGGCATAGTCAGAACACTCACCCCAGCCACGATTTTTATCTTAGCGCTACAAGGTTAAACTAAGTACATGATCGCTGTGGGAATCATCTTTTTAATCCTCGCCGTCTTCCTCATCGTCGTGGGAGCCTTGGCCTCAACCAAGCGTCTACCTGGAAATAGCTATATCGGCTTGCGGCTGCAGGAAATTCGCAAGTCCCGTGAAGCATGGGACAATGCCCATCGCGTCGCCGGACCATTCTGGATCCTTAGCGGTGTCTGTCTAGTCTTTGGCGGCGTCGTCGCGCTTCGTGCTCAAGGCTGGATGTGGCTCATTCCAGTTCTTACTTTTGTGGCTGCAATTCTAGCCCTCTCCATCGGTTCCAACCTCGGCTCACGTGCCGCGTTCCTCTACGAACAAGCACACGCGGACGAGGAGGGTTGTGGAGAATCCTGTAATTGTGGTTCCGACGGTTGCGGCGGGGAAGAGGCCGCCGTAGCGTCCGCCCCCAAGGTTGATGTCGACGCGCTCCGTCACGCCGCTCGCGAATCCGACAAGTAGCCACCCACTGCCACGCAACCACCCCTTCTGGAGAAAGATTCATCTTCCGTTCAGAAGGGGAATTTTTGTAGCTATGGTATTCATGCCAAACTATCGCCGAGCACTTTACAGTAGTCACAGTGACTTTATTAAACAGGATAGTTGCTTACCCATTTTTAGTAACTGTCGATATTTTAATCCGAGTAACCGTCTGGCATTACCCCATACTTGCCTAACTCTATAGTTGATTCACTGCACCATTGCGATTCCTGCAAGAGAGGGTAGAGGTTACGTAAAGCTGCCATGGAACCCTGACAGGTAAGAGCGCAACCAACCCTCTGAAGGGCAGAATATAGCGCATGAAGAAAAGTACCGCCCTGGCGGCCATTGCCGCTTCAACTTTTGTTATCGGCGCTTACGCTGAGCAAGACCACAAAGTAACGACGTCCGTAGCAGAAGCACACGAACAACAATCTGCCCAGAGCATCGTAAATGATTTAGGAATTGATTCCGGCACCTATGAACTTGTCGCTACCTCCGATGGCTCTCCGGAGACATGGGAGGGGCTCCTAGCTGACTAACTTCAGAGTTTCACGTGAAACTCTGATTTCAACCGGGCGAACGGGAACGGCACAATACGCAAGACCGACAAGCTAGAGTAGAGGCATGATTAAGTGCTCCCGTCGAATGTTCTTGCTTGGAACCGCCACCACATTTGCAGGCGCCTACGCCGCAGCCTGTGGCTCCTCTCCGTCCGCAGAAATTGCGGCAACCGAGATTCCAATTGGCTCCGCGAAGATTGTCGATGGCGTAATCTTCACCCAGCCCAAGGAAGGCGAGTTTAAGGCCTACTCCCAAACTTGCCCCCACCAACACAATCCAATCACCGAGATCGATGGCATGACGGCCACCTGCACGGCGCACAACACCTCCTACAATCTCAGCGATGGAAGCGTGATCTCCGGTCCGGGGCGCGATCCATTGGAGGAATACGAAGTTAAGCAAGACGGGTCTAACGTCACTACGGCCTAAGGTTCATCTCCCGTGTGGTTTCACGTGAAACTACACGGTTTGTGTTTTCTTGGCCCGAGTATCTGCAGCATGTGAAGACGAATCGGGTTTAAACTCTTAGCATGCTGCAGCGTTTGAAGAAGCCCGACCCGCTTATTGTCCTCATTATCCTGGCGGTCATCCTTGCGATAATCGCACCAGCCCGGGGAAACTTTGCCGACGCATTCGGCCAATTAACAAACGTAGCCATCGCGCTACTCTTCTTTTTGTATGGCGCCAGGCTTTCCCCCCAAGAAGCCCTCAATGGACTAAAACACTGGCGGCTTCACCTCACAATTCTCGCGTTCACCTTTGTGGTTTACCCGCTTATAGGCATAGCTCTGCGCCCACTCACTGCTGTCATATCGCATGACATGTACTTGGGAATATTATTCCTCACGCTGGTCCCATCCACGGTGCAATCTTCAGTTGCCTTCACCTCAATCGCGAAGGGAAACGTGGCGGGCGCAATCGTATCGGCTTCAGCATCAAACTTGGTGGGAGTAATCATCACTCCATTGCTTGTCATGCTCCTGATGGGAACTGGGGGAGGAGTTCACATCGATACGTCAGTATTCGGCGAAATCGCCCTTCTATTGTTGGCGCCATTTATTTTAGGTCAGCTTACTCGGCGCTGGGTAGGCAAGATTGCACAAAGCAAAGCCACCAAGGTCGTAGACCGCGGCTCAATCGCAATGGTGGTGTATTCCGCTTTTTCCAAGGGTGTGGTGGACGGAATTTGGTCCTCTATTTCCCTGTGGGATCTGGCGTTCCTAGTCGTCTTCGCCGCGATCTTCGTCGCCTTCATGCTGTGGCTCACCAGAAAGACAAGCCAAAAAATGGGATTCAATCGCGCCGATACCATTGCAATCGAGTTCTGTGGATCGAAAAAGTCTTTAGCCACGGGACTGCCAATGGCGTCGGTAATCTTCGCTTCTGGCGGCGCATCCCTTGGTCTACTAATCCTCCCGTTGATGATTTACCACCAGGTTCAGCTCATGATGTGCTCGTGGCTAGCGGCCCGTTACGCACAACGTCCCAGCACGTAGCTACACTTAAGTGCCATGACGAATTACCTATACGTACGAACCGAACTGAATGTGCCCGGCGTGGGCTCAGCGATCCACATGGCGGAAATGGAAGAGCGCGACGCAAGCAGCTGCCGCATGGTGCGCATGATTGCACTGGATCCCTCGGATGCCATCGTCGGGGTAGCGACACCTACTAGTTCCACGGGCAACGTAGATCAGCCGCAAGAGGTTGTCCCTCACCCGGATACCTATGATGATTTTCCGGACATTAGCGCGCAATACGTGGATCAGTCTCGGTTCGACGCCCTATGGTCCGAAGCCACCGCCAAGTTCGGCCTATAAGAATCACAGGGGCTAAAAGACTACGTTGACGAGGAGCATGTAGAAGGCGGTCCCGCCAAAGATGGACAGCGCTGACTCGCGCTTCCACAGGTGGAGTAAAAAGGTAACCACCATGCCAAGGAGAGCCGCCCAGATACCACAGGGGGCGCCGGCCTGCCCGTGGACGGTATACACCACCAAAATAGTTATCACGCCCACAGGCATCATCATGCCGAGCAAGGAAAAGAACTGACTATCCTTCATCCATTTCACGAAGGAGAAAGGAAGTTGGCGAAGTACAACGGTAATGAGGCCGACGGGAACTAGGACGGCCGCGATGGAAGCAAGGGTAACTCCAGCGGGCATTTAGCACTCCTCCCGGAATCCCTTAAGGTCGCCTCGCCTACGCAAGCTGAAAGCGGCATCGACGCGTGGGGATAGGTACCGAATGATGAGCAGGATGAAGTAGGCGCTGAGAGCCACCATGAGGAGTTGTCCAGGAGCGAAGGCGGCTGCGAGGATTCCTACCATTGCCGCGCTCAAAGGCAAAGAGAAGTCCTGGTTATTGCGGAAGGAATCCATCGCCAGCACGACGAACAGCGCCACTAGGGCGAATTCCATGCCCTGCACGGAAGAGGGAATCACCTGGCCAGCGAGAGCACCGACAATGCCACCGCCTACCCACAGAGCCTGACAAAAAATTTGGATGGTAAGGATCCGGGCCCGGTCGGGCGGTCATGGGTGGGGAGGGAGGAGACGATGGCATAGGTTTCGTCGGTAAGCGCATAGGTGGAATAAGCCCTGCCCAGGCGTGAATGAATGCGGTGGCGAGGAAAGGTGAGGCCATAGAAAATATGGCGGAAGTTGACCATGAAACCGGTAACCAGGGCAGCCAAGGCTGTGGCGCCGCCGGTGACCATGGAAATAGCCAGGAACTCCATAGAGCCGGCGTAGATGACGATGGAAAAAATCGGCGTCCACCACCAACTGAAGCCGGATTGGACCATGAGCAGGCCGAAGGCAAGGCCGAGGGGAATGAGGCCGATGGCGGCGGCCCAAGTATCCCGCAAACCTTGGGAAATATCCTCACGCATGCGGGCTAGTGTAGCCCACTGCCTGCAGCTTGATAGGAATTAATTGTCTTCCACGTTGACAGGGTAGGTGGAGTACAGCGGCAACGGCATAGGTTGGCGCTTCATAACATCGGACCAGAGGTCGGCCGGACCCGGCGTAATAACGTCTTGGGCCAGGGCAGGGGAGACGAACCATTCGCCGGCCTCGATTTCCTCTTCTAGCTGGCCCGGGCCCCACTCGGCGTAGCCGGCAAACATGCGCATGCCGGAGACCAAGGGCTCTATCTCTTCTGGGTCGGCACGCAGATCCACATGCGCGAGGCGCGGGGCGAGGCGGGTAAGTCGGTCATGCTTGTCCGGATCGACGCCCTGGTTGGTCTGCGCGAGTCCTACGACGGATTGCTGATTGAGCGGGCCGCCGATGTACAGCGCCTGCGGCTTGGCCACAACGGGAAGCCATTCCGGCAGCACATTGAAAATCGCCACCTCGGAGCGCTTGGTCAGATCCACGCCGAAGGTCATCATGTCATTGTGCTCAATAACGAGAATGACGGAACGGGCGAATTCCGGCGAAAGCATCCCCGGAGCGGCGATGAGCAGCTGGCCGGGGGCGGGGTCATTGCGCTCGAGGGCGTTGAATAATCTATCGGCAAACATCACTGTTTAGAATCCCACCACTCGCGCAACTTCGCAATCGCTTCCTCGCGCTCGAGGGGACCATGCTCGAGGCGCAGCTCCTTGAGATAGGACCATGCCTGGCCCACCTCAGGGCCGGGCTGGAGCCCTAAGATCTCCATGATCTCGTTGCCGTCGAGGTCTGGACGCACGCGGGCCAAGTCCTCCTTGCGGCCGATCTCTTCGATACGCTCCTCGAGCTGATCGTAGGTGCGCTGGAGGCGGCGGGCCTTCTTGGCATTGCGGGTGGTGCAATCGGCGCGCACCAGCTTGTGCAGGCGGGGAAGAAGCTTGCCGGCGTCGGTGACATAGCGACGCACGGCGGAATCAGTCCACTGATTTTCCCCGAACCCGTGGAAGCGCATGTGTAGGTACACCAACTGGCCGATGGACTCCGTGGTGGCCTTCGGGTACTTCAACTTGCGCAGGCGCTTGCGGGCGAGCTTGGCGCCCACCACCTCGTGGTGGTGGAAGGAGACCTTGCCATCGGTGTTATCAAAGGTATCCGGCTTGCCAATATCGTGCAGCAGCGCCGCCCAGCGCAGGACAAGATCAGGCCCATCTTCCTCTTGATCCATGGCCTGGCTCAGCACCTTGAGCGAGTGCGCATAGACGTCCTTGTGCTGCGCGTGTTCGTCCGCGGTCATGCGTAGCGCGGGGATCTCCGGGAAGATATAATCCGCGATTCCCGTAGATACCAGAAGATCAATGCCATCCCACGGGGCCGTGCCGCAGATGAGCTTATCCAGCTCCACCTGCACGCGCTCGACGGTGATGCGCTGGATCTCGCCAGCCATATCCCGCATGGCCTCCACAACACGATCGGCCACGCGGAATTCCAACTGGGAGGCGAAACGAGCCGCACGCAGCATGCGGAGCGGATCATCGTGGAAGGAGATCTCCGGCTTATCCGGGGTATCGAGCACCCGGTCAGCCACGTCTTGGAGGCCGTGGAGGGGATCGTGGAACTTAAAGGAGGCGTCGGCAAGCAGCTCAATGGCCATCGCATTGACCTTGAAGTCGCGCCGGACTAGATCGCCTTCCAAGGTGTCGCCGTAAACCACCTCAGGATTGCGGGACTGGCCGTCATAAGAATCGGAGCGGAAGGTGGTGATCTCAATCTGCTGGCCCTTGTAGGCCGCGGAGACGGTACCGAAGTCTATGCCGGTATCCCACACGGTTTCGGCCCACTCATCGAGAATCTCCTTGACCACCTCGGGGCGGGCCGGGGTAGTAAAGTCCAGGTCATTTCCCAAGCGGCCCAAAAGCGCATCGCGCACAGAGCCGCCCACGAGGTAGAGCGGGTAGCCGCGCGCGGCAAATTTCTCCACCAGTCCACCCAGCAGGCTGCTGAGGGAGGAGACGGTGGATTCCGCGCGGGCAAGAACGCCGATTAGCTGAGTGTCCTGAAAATTCACGGGTGAGAGTCTACTACGATTGGCAGGGATGACTAACCAAGAACAGGGCCCCTCCAAGGGAGGCGGCCGCAACCGCAACCGGTCCCGGCGCAGGCGGCGCCGCCGGCCGGATAATCGCGCGCGCCGCACCACTCAGCAGCGCAAGCCCTACCGCGGTGGCAATGGCCAATCCACGGCCATGGAAACCCGCGATGAAACCTCCGCGGGTGGCCTCGTTGTCTCCGGCTTGGCGGAGTGCGTCGATGCCACTGGCAATGTCGACCTTTCTCGGCTCTATGTGGCGCTCATTGGCCGCCTCGACCGCCGCGGGCGCCTGCTGTGGTCCATGCCCAAGGGCCACGTGGAAAATGGCGAGGCCAAGGAGGTCACCGCTGAACGCGAGGTATGGGAAGAAACCGGCATTTCTGGTGAGGTTTTTGCGGACCTCGGCATGATTGATTACTGGTTCGTCTCTGATGGCGTGCGCATCCATAAGACCGTGCACCACCACTTGCTGCGTTTTGTAGACGGCATTATGAACGATGAGGATCCAGAGGTCACCGAGGTCTCGTGGATCCCCGTCTCTGAACTCATCGAGCACTTGGCCTACGCCGATGAGCGCAAGCTGGCGCGCATCGCGCATGATCTCCTTCCCGATCTCGCACGAAAGGAAGCCGCGGCGGGGAAAGTGACGCCACGGTAATGCGCCAACGCCTGAAGTCTTGGGCCGCCGTGGGCGGCTGCATGGCGGTAGCGGGGTGGGGCTTGTGCCTGCCGCTACCAGCAGCCGCCGCGCAGATGGACTCGGCCGCCGAAAATCAGCAGGATATCCAGGCATGGTTGGGCGCGCGCGGGCCGGAGCGGGCCACTCTTGATCTCCTTACGGCCGAGCCCTTTTCCGTGGGCAAGGACCTGAAACTGACCTTCCGGCTGCACAATCCCACCGATGAAGCCATGGAGGATCTCCAGCTCACGAGCCGCCGCGGCGATGCTGTGCAGGACACCGCGCAGGCCCGCACGCAGCTGGCCACCGGCGAATTCCCGTATTACGGTCCGAGCACTACCACCGCACCCCTGCAGCCAGGCGAATCCCGGGAGGTCACCTTCCAGGTTCCCACCTCCCTGCACGAGGAGCAGACCCTGGCCATCGAAGAGCCTGGCTCCTATCCGCTGCTGTTTACCCTCACCGGCACCGTAGGCGGCGAGGCGGTCAGCTTTGCGGAGGAGCGCCTCGTAGGCCAGGTAAAGGGGAAGGAGCAGGCGCTTGGCGATGCCCCCTCGGACCCCACACCCCACGATCTCACCGTGATCTATCCCATCAGCGCCGATATCGACTCGGTACCAGGCGGCACTGGGGGAGAGGACCTTATCCTCTCCTCTGATGAGCTGGCCGGTGAGCTGGCGGAGGGCGGCCGGCTCGATCGCTTGGTCAGCACGTATGCCGACCACGACCTGCGTGGGGCAGGCTGCGTAGCCATCGATCCCGCCCTCTTGGATACGGTCAACCGCATGGCGGAGGGCTATAAGGTGGGGCCGGCCCGCCTACCTCAAGCCGAGCGACCTAAGCGCCTGCGCGATTCGTGGTTCACTAACGATGACGATGTGCACCTCGAACCCGGCACTGGAAAAGAGGACGCTGCCCGCTGGCTCAAGCGCCTGCGCGAGCTCGATTGCTTTATGTCTATGCCGTGGGCAAACGCCAATGCTTCCTCCGTGGCCAAGGCAAATAATCCCTTCCTTACTTATGAGGGGCTACAACGCGGCAATCACACCATCGAGCGAATTCTCGGTGCCAAGCCGGCTACCACCGTGCTCGCGGTCGGCTCCGGCTATGTGGATCAGCAGCTGCCCCTGCCCGCGTTGGTGGCGGATAATACTTCGTGGCCTGGCCGCGCCGTGACTTTCGACGCCTCCCTGGGCGCCCTCCTCGCCCAAACCGGCTCCAAACCACAGACGGTGGGCTATTCCAACCCAGAGCTGCGCTACGATTACTCGCTCGATTCCGATCTTTCTCGTGCCATCACCGGCGGCGCCGCACTGAGCTTGGCCGCAAGCGATGACACCGTGGCGCGCTTGCCCAATTACTTGGATCCCAGCGCGGCCGAGTACGCACTCGACTCTGCCGAGGCACTCATCGCTTCCGGTAAGTCCCATCCGCGCACCGTCGGCAGCCTGAAGCAGGAGACCGCAGAGCCCGGTTCACTGCCCGGCAGCCCCTTTAGCGATCCCGCCGCCTTTGCCGAATCCGATATCGTCCGCGTGGAGCAGCAGGCTCGCTATACCGACGAGCTGATGAATATCATGGTCGATGATCCCGATATCGCGCTCACTCGCTATGAATTCGTCCTGCCTTTGCGCCGGGATCTGCTCGCCGCCCTCTCGCTAACCAACCGCGATAGCTTGGGAAGCAATGCAGAGGCGCAGCGCCGGTTCACTCACACGATGGATGTGCATTCCGATACGCTGCGGGACCTGCGTTCTTCTGTAGCGCTTATCCCACCGGGCAATGTCTATACCCGCGTATCCGAGTCATCGCCACTGCTCATCGTGGCAGAAAATGGCCTGCCACTACCGGTGGAGGCCAAGCTGCAATACGATGCTCCCGATGGCGCGCGCCTCAACACGCCCAAGAGCGTCCGTATTCCGGCGAAGGGCTCTATTACTGTATCCATGACCGCCGATATGCCTAAGGACGTCGATCGCACAGACATTGGCCTGTGGCTTGCCACCCCAGAAAAGCAAACCATCTCCGAGCCCATCAATATCGCCGTGCAGACGCGTGCCGGTATCGTAAGCGTGTATGGCGTCGGCATAGCCGGCGCCCTTGCGCTGGTCTTAGCCACGCTCTTCCGGCTAGGCCGCCATCGGCGCAAAAAATCACAAAGGCTTAAAAAGTAAGTTGAAGTTGTATCCTCTATGACTGATAAGACTGGCCGCGAGGCCGAACACGTGGAGAAGTCACCTGCGGGTGCAGTTGACCCGAAGGATGCCGCCGTGCCGGCAGAGCACCCCGCCCCGGCGGGTGCCCGCGGCCGCATCGTCCAGGCCTCTCCTCCCGCTCCGGTACCAGAAAAGCGCCCCACCCCAGCGGTGAAGGACACCGCCGTTCCTCCCGAGGAGGATAAGTCCGCGCTCACTGGACGCAACGCGGACAACGAATCATCCAATCAGGATGTCATCCGCGCAACAGGAACGATGGCCATCGCGACGCTGCTATCCCGCATCACTGGCTTCTTGCGCCAGATGCTCATCGGCGCCACGCTCGGCGCCACGGTGGGCACCGCGTTTAGTAGCGCCAACCAGATCCCCAACCTCGTCACCGAGATCGTTTTGGGTGCGGTGCTGACCTCTCTGGTTGTGCCCGTCCTCGTGCGCGCCGAAAAAGAAGACACGGACCGCGGCGAGACCTTTGTCCGGCGGCTATTTACCCTGGCCTTTTCCATCCTGGGCATAGTCACCATCGCCTCCGTGGTGCTCGCCCCCTTCTTGACCAGGATGATGCTGCCGGAGGATTCCAAGGCCAATGCCGTGCAGGCAACTTCCTTGGCCTTCTTGCTGCTGCCGCAGATTCTTTTCTACGGCCTCTTCGCCCTATTCCAGGCCGTCCTCAATACCAAGAATATCTTTGGTCCGGGCGCTTGGGCTCCGGTGATCAATAACTTCATCTCCATTGGCGTGCTGCTGGCTTATCGCTTCCTGCCCGGCCAACTAGACCCGCATGAGCCCACGCCAGTGGCCGATCCCCACGTCATGCTCTTGGGTTTGGGCACCACCACAGCAGTGATGGTGCAGTGCCTCATCCTATTGCCGTATCTGAAAAAGGCCGGCATTAACCTGCGCCCCAAGTGGGGCTTGGATGCGCGCATCAAGCAATTCGGCGGCATGGCTTTGGCCATCATTACTTATGTGGCCATCTCCCAGCTGGGCTACGTGGTCACCTCCCGCGTGGCCGCCTATGCGGATGCCGGCGCCCCGCTGGTCTATCAGAATGCTTGGCTCATGCTGCAGGTGCCTTATGGCGTTATCGGTGTGACGCTCCTGACGGCGATTATGCCGCGCCTGTCCCGCAACGCCGCCGACGGCGATGTTGATGCCGTGGTCCGCGATCTCACCCTGGGCTCCAAGCTGACCTTCATCGCGCTTATCCCCATCGTCATCTTCATGACCGGCTTCGGCGTACCTATCGCCCGCGCCCTCTTCCAGTACGGCGCCTACGGCGCCGACAGCGCCGAGCAACTCGGCCTGACCATCAGCTTCTCCGCCTTCACGCTCATCCCGTATGCGTTGGTGCTGCTGCACCTGCGCGTGTTCTATGCCCGCGAGGAAGCCTGGACGCCTACCTTCATCATCGCCGGCATCACGCTGACCAAGATCGTCCTCACGCTCTTGGCACCATTGATGACATCCAACCCGGACCGCGTGGTGATTCTGCTCGGTACGGCCAATGGCTTTGGCTTCGTCTCCGGTGCGGTCATTGGCGGCTTCCTGCTCAAGCGCAAGCTCGGCAGCCTCGGCGGCAAGGCCGTTACCCAAACCGTGTTGTGGGCTTCCGGTGCCGGCCTAGTGGGCTTGGTCGTCTCCTGGGTGCTGTACTGGGTCGTGAATCTCCTCCTTCCGGAGAATTTGCCGTCCATCGTCTCGCTGATCAAGGTCGCGGTGCTCGGCGTCATCTTCCTCATCGCCACCGGCCTGGTGCTGTCCAAGTCCTCCTTGCCGGAGGTCCAGAACTTGGCCCGCGCCCTGCAGCGCATCCCGGGCATGTCCCGCTTCATCAAGGTCGATTCCTCCAAGGCCATCGAGCTGGAGGAGCCCGATGTGCCGGAAATCCGGCCGGTATTTACCCAGGACGCCTTCAATGCCACCCTGGTGCCGCCACCGATGTCCGCGGGCATCGTCCGCGGCCCACGCCTGGTCCCAGGCGCCCCGGTATCGGACGGTCGCTTCCGCCTGCTGAAGGATCACGGTGCGGTCACTGGTGCGCAGTTCTGGCAGGCGCGCGAACAGTCCACCGGCCGACTGGTCGCCCTGACGTTCGTCGATACCAATAGCCTGGCGCCGATTGCGCCGTCGACGCCGGGAATCGCGGCGCGCCGCTCCGCGGAGATTTCGCGCAATACCCGCCGCCTGGCCGAGCTGGAGCTCGATACCGTGGCGGATAATATCCAAATCCTGTCCTACCGCACCGGCTGCCTGGTGGTAGCGGATTGGTTTGAGGGCACCTCCCTCAAGCAGGTAGCGGAGGCCGATAACCTCGATCCCCATTCCGTGGCACGAGCTACTGCGCCGCTTTTTGCTGATGCCGCCGCTGCCCACGACGCCGGCCTCACCCTCGGCGTGGAGCATCGCGACCGTTTCCGCGTCTCTACCGATGGTGTGGTCAAGGTTGCCTTCCCCGCCGTACTGGACGGCACCTCCGCGGCCACCGACCGCGAGGCACTGAGCTCCGCCCTCGAGCTGCTGGTGGAGTCCACCGAACCTTCGCCGAAGAAGCTGCGCGATATTTCTGAGGACGCCAATCTCCCCGCAGACGAGGCCGCCCAGCGCGTCGAAGATGCGCACTACGCGCTCGATAGTGCTGATGAGGACAGCCGCGAGGAAAAGATGGAGGAGCTGCAAGAGGCACAGGCACTAACCTTGGCCGGCATCGCCCAGCGCCTGCACGACTTCGCACCGGATGAACCAGAAGAAGCACCTGAAGCCCTGCCGGTGAAGGCACAGGTAGAACCGGATCAAGAGGATGACCCGGCGCAAGAACCCGGCTTCGGCGGCCGCGGTTATTCCGGTTCCGGCGTCATCGTCATCGGCATCTTCGCCACGATCTTCGTCGTAGCAATGGCCGCGCTCACCACCTGGATCATGTCCTTGCTCAGCAATGTGGAGGCATCCAACCCAGTCAGCGAGACCATCCACGGCAGCACGGACATTCCGGATACCCCGCCGGTGCGTCTCCAGCCTTCCTCTGCGGTTACCGTCCCTGAGGGCAAAGACAATGCAGCGCTTATCGACGGCAAATCGGCCACCACGTGGTCCACCGCCGAGGAGAACACCGGCGTCCTCGTCACCTTGGATACGCCAACGCACCTAGCGGTCCTGCCGGTGGTACAGTCCAACTCCACTGGGGCGAGGTACGCCGTCTATGGCGTAAACCAGGACAGCTTCAATCCGGAGAACCCACAAGCTGGCTCCCTGCACCAACTGGCCAGGGGCAAGTTCGAAAGCGGCAAGGAAGATATCGAGCTGGAGGAAACCACCGAGCAATTCGATGCGATCCTCTTCATGATCACCGAGCTGCCCAAATCCGATAAGGCAACCATCGCAGACATTAGTCTCGTCGGGCAGCCCTAGGCACAACCCACACGGCCGAATCGAGGAAAACGACCCTCGATTCGGCCTTCTTTTTTAAATTCACTCCAATCGCACTCCTTTGACCTGCACGTTCACAAAGTTTTTACTTCACGTGTTGACTATTTAGAAGTGGTGCGTACACTGTGGGGTGTAACGCAAACAACAACTTTAGGAGTATTCATCATGTCCCTCGCAGCAGGTACCTACGCACTTGACCCAGCCCACACCGTTATCGGATTCGTCGCCAAGCACGCGATGGTCACCAAGGTTCGCGGTAACTTCGCAGACTTCGAAGGCACCATCACCGTGGCCGAGAACATCGCCGAGTCCGCTGCTGAGACAACCATCCGCACCGCTTCCATCTCCACCGGCAACGATGACCGCGATGCACACGTAAAGAACGAAGATTTCTTCGCAGTAGAGCAGTACCCGGAGATTACCTTCAAGGCCACCAACCTCAACGTTGATGAGAATGGCAACGGCACCGTCACCGGTGACCTCACCATTAAGGGCAACACCAAGTCCGTCGACCTCGACGTTGAAGACGTTGCTACCGCTGAGGACCCATTTGGCAATACCCGCTTGGGCTTCGAGGCAACCACCAAGATCAACCGCAAGGACTTCGGCATCGACTTCAACGCTCCGCTGAAGACCGGCGGCGTGCTGGTCTCCGAGGAGATCAAGATTGAGCTCGAGGTCTCTGCTATCAAGCAGTAGGCCCGTAGCCCCAGACACACTAGAAGCATTAAGCTTCCCCAAGCCCGCAGCCACCTTCTGGCTGCGGGCTTTTCCTACGTCTTCCGGTCTAGCGGTACAGCCACTCCTTACCCTTGGGAAAAGCCATTCAGCCCCTCAGCACCTCTGGATATCAGCCAATCAACGGGTTTGGCTTCACCTATAAAGGAAACAATTCAAAGTCGCCACAGGAGAATTGCAGGGTGCTGTTGCAAAGTTGGGCGGAGAGCCGAGACGACCCAGTTTCTCATTTCCTGATGGCCGCTGCGTGCCGGCGTTCTCAGGCCGTCTCGAAGACCCGGTTGACGATCACCGCGTCCGGATTGGGGTGCCCATAAGCAAACATCGTGCCCTGACCTTTCCGTAATGAATGCATCGCTTCCATCCCTTTCAACGTCCGGTAGGCGGAAATTCGGTTTTTGAACGCCCCCTTCGGTCCCAGGATTCTTTTAAGTCGGCCATGATCTCCCTCGAGAACGTTGTTCAGGTATTTCACCTGCCGGTACTCCACCGTCTGAGGGCAGATTCCCTCCGCCTTCAGCTCGGATATTGCCTTGGCCAGAGCTGGTGCCTTGTCGGTGTTGATGACCCGCGGGGACCCGGCTGTCGTATTCGATCGCAGCGTCTTGGCCAGGAAACGCTTGGCCGCAGCCACATTCCGTTTTGGTGAGAGGTAGAAGTCTAAGGTCTGGCCACCGGCGGTAATAGCCCGGTAGAGATAGCACCACGTGCCGCCGACCCGGATATAGGTCTCATCCACCCGCCAGGACCGGGCCTGCCAGTCGGGTACCTGCCGGTACCAGCGAGTGTGCTTATCCAGCTCAGGGGCGTATTTCTGCACCCAGCGGTAGATCGTGGTGTGATCGACTGGCACACCCCGCTCGGTCATCATTTCTTCGAGGTCGCGGTAGCTCACGCCGTAGCGGCAGTACCACCGCACCGCCCACAGGATGATGTCACGGGGGAAATGCCGACCGGAGAAGATGCCCATGGCTCTGATTATTTCACGCCGGTCTTTCTACTGCCCCAACTTTGCAACAGCACCGACATACTTCACGCTGGCATCCACATTACTTTGAGACCTCGCACATTCTGTGCGGGTCAGGTTCCTATTAGCAGTCTGGAGTATGTCACTGCCTTCGGCGGCATCACCCCCGGATCATTTTCAGACAGGGACGAAAATAAGCCATACCGAAGCCAGCGACTAGTTCCACTGCCACAAGGCAGAAGGAACGCAGATAAACATAGCCTGCCCCAGCATGGGGCTAGGAGTACGAATCCTGGGCTCCTTCAAGCGGAACTGCCAACAACGTAATGGGATTAGGCTGGGATCTGGCGCGGGTCAGGAGGCGCAGCAGGAGAGTTTGGAGACGTCGGTGGTGAAGGACTGTGCGGCGATTTTGATCCCTTCGGCCATGGTCAGGTATGGGCACCAGAGGTTCGCGACCTGGTCAACGGTCATGCCGGCCTCGAGGATGTAGACTCCGGCGGCGGCCAGGTCACCGGCCTCCTTGCCGACGGCGGTGATCCCCACAATCCGTCCGGTGTCGGCGTCGGCGACGATTTTGATGAAGCCGCGGGTGTCCCGGTTCACCAGTGCCCGGGGAACGTATTCCAGGGGCAGGACCCGGCATTCACACCGGATGCCCGCCTCGTTGGCTTCCTTGTCGGTCATGCCGACCGCGGCCAGTGACGGGCTGGTGAACGTCACGCGGGGCAGGTGCCGGTAGTCGACCTCGCGCCCGGCGTTGTTGAAGGCGTTCTCCACCATCAGGGTTCCGTGGGCGGACGCGACGTAGACGAATTCTCGGTGCCCGGTCACATCCCCTGCGGCCCAGATCCTGGGGTTGGAGCTGGCGAGTGTGCTCTCGACCAGGATCTGGCCGGTGTCGCCGGTCTTGACGCCGACGGCGTCCAGGTTCAGTCCGTCGGTGACGGCGCGTCGGCCGGTGGCTACCAGCAGCTTTGCGGCGCGGAATTCCTCCTGGCCCCCGGCGACCGTGGCGGTGACAAGGACCTCTGCGCCGGCGGGATCTGTGCGGACCGAAGTTACGGCTGCGCGGCGGACCACGCGGATGCCCTCGTCGGCGAAGACGCCCATCAGCGCACGGGAGGCTTCCGGTTCCTCGTGCGAGGCAAGCCTGGAGCGGACCAGCAAGGTCACTTTGGATCCGAGGCGGGCAAAAAGCTGCGCCTGCTCCAGGGCCACGTACCCGCCGCCGAAGACGATCAGGGACTCGGGCACTTCGTTCAGTTCCATGGCGGTGGTCGAGGTCAGGTAGTTGACTTCATCCAGTCCCGGCACCGGGGGTGCCCACGGGGTCGAACCGGTCGCGACCAGATAATGGGCGGCGGTCAGGGAGTCGCGGGTGCCGTCGGGTCCGGTGATTTCCAGGACCGGTTCCTCCGGGGTGCCGGCGAACACCGCGGTGCCCTGGCGCAGGTCCCATCCGTAGTCGGCGGCCAGATCCACGTATTTATCCGAGCGCATTCGCTCGACCAGGGAGCGTTTCCCGTCTATCAGTACACCCATGTCCACCGGGGCGGCGGAAGTGCTGATCCCGGGGAACCTTCCGGTCGCATCCACAGCGACATGCCGGGCTTCAGCGGCGGCCAGCAGGGCTTTGGAGGGAACGCACCCGGTGTTCACACAGGTCCCGCCCACCGTGGAGCGTTCGATCATCACGACCCGATTGCCCAGCTTGGTGGCCCGGATGGCGGCGGCGAAGGCGCCGCCTCCGGAACCGATCACGGCTAAATCAAAATCTGGTGCTGCCTCAGGCATTAGTCCTCCTTGGAGTCTCGAATGAACACCCCGGGGGGCGTTCCTTTTTGCATGCTGTCCCCAGTCTGCACCTTCCCCTGCACGGGAAGGTCAAGAACGGGAGTGAAGAGATCGGTGTTGCTACGGAAGTGTTGTGTCAAGAAATTCCTTCAGGGCATCGGCCTTCATGGGCCGGGAATCGGCCCGGCCCAGGATGTCACCGTCAGGTGCGATGACGACGGTACTGTCTAGGGATGTGACCGCGTACTTTTGGGTGAGTTCCCCGGTCCGGTCGACAACGAAGGGGTATCCGGGTGTGCCGGCCATTTCGCGGAACTGGTCCACTTGGGTTTTTGTGGTCTCCGGCGTCACGTCCACGGCGACGAAGTCTGCCTTATCGGCATATTCCTGTTCCAGTTCCTTCATCGCTTCTGTCTGCGGAACGCAGGTATAGCACCAGCTCGCCATGAAATACAGCACTGTCGGGCGGGTGGAAGGGACGGTGAGGGCCTTGCCGTCCACAGATGTGATCTCGATCCTGTCCACGTTGTTTGCGCCCGCTGGCCCGGCGGCGGGAGCGGTTTCGCTCCCGCGGTTCAACGCAGTGAGGGCCAGGACCAGGATGAGGGCCGCGGCCGCTACGACGGCAGTAATGGTGAAGATCCGCCGGTGGTTTCTGGTCGTTGTCATGGGTTTCCTTTCTGGTTGGTGCGCCCTGGCGCCGTGTCGGGAAGAAGATGTTCCGGGCCGCAGCACGCTTCGGTGCTGTCGCTGCTCTCAGCCCCATCCGTGATTGCGCTGTTGTCCTGTGCCTTGCTTTTACTGCGGCGCCGCAGGGCCAGGGCCGCGGCGGCGAGGACGGCGGCCACCGCGGTGAGGGTGATGATGGGCCAGTTGCCCGAGATGAAACCGGACAGCGCCACGCTGGCTTCGGTGACCGTCCCGCCCATGATCTCCCCGGCCTGCCCGCCGGACAGGGCCGGAACCCAGTAGAGCAACAGGTAGATCCCTGCGAGGATAAGCGCGGCTCCGCCGAGACGATTAACAAACGGCAGGATCCTTCGGACGTGGCGTGCCAGGACGTCCCGCGCTACCGCTGCACCGAGGGACAGAAGGACCAGCACCACCGAGGAGCCCAGGGCGTAGGCGGCGAAGACCGCCAGCAGCCCGGCCAGGCTCCCGGTGGACACAGCCTGGGCGACAACAGCCAGCAGCAGGGCCAGGCTGCAAGAGAGCGCAGCCACCGCATAGGCCACCCCGTAGCCAAAGACCGCCCTGAGGCCCGAACTGGTCCCGTCCGTCTTCAGAATCCGGGGCAGGTTCAACCTCGCCCCGGGCAGCTGCCATCCGAACACCATGCCAAGGCCGGCAACCACAATAACCGCTCCGATCAGCGCCGCCGCCCAGGGAAGCGCCGACGCCACCGACCGCAGGCCTACAGCGGCGAGCAGGCCGGCCGTAACAAAGACAGTGGCGAAACCGGCGCTGAGGGCAACCCCGGCCTGAAGACCTGCAAGCAACGGCCGCTTCCGTCCCGCACCGGGGCCTGAACCAATGAAGTACGCCAGATAGGTTGGCAGCATCGCAAACCCGCATGGATTCACCGTGGCAAGCATTCCGGTCAGAAAGGCCAGACCTAAAACACCCGTCATCCCTGTGACCCCGCATCCTCAGAAGCACCGGCCCGGGACTGCCCGGACCGCTCCTGCTCCGACGATGAATGAGGTGTTGGAGTAGAACCCGCGGACAGGCTGGCCCCCGGGCGGGAACGGGCGCAACAATCCGTCCCCGGGCTGCCCCGACGCTGCGCCCGCAGGAGCAGGGCCCCCGCGGCAAGGGCTGCGGCGGCAATGAACCAGAGGTTGCCGGCCATTGCGCCGGCCGCGGCGAAAACACCGGCTGCAGCCGTCAGAACGGGTACCCCGCAGCACACGAGCGCCACCATCACAACACCAAGGGAGGACAGCAGAGTGCCTGCCGCAAGCACCAGGCCAGAGCGCTCCCGGCCCTTCACTTTTATTGACATGATCATCCCTTCATATGTCCGGCTCGTGTCCGGGACCCCGACAGGGGACCCCAACACGAAACCGGACGGCCAGTAGTACGTCACACCCCATTATCAACCTTCCACTAAGGGGGAAGGTCAAGCTGGCGACGGGACCTGTTGGTTTGCGGGTGCCGATGCGGAACGTTCCAGTACGATGGAAGGGTCATATGCGATTTTTTGGAACGAGATGAGGACCCGAAATGCGAATCGGTGAAGTTGCTGATGCTGCCGGTATAACAACCAAGACGATCAGGTTCTATGAGGACCGGGGCCTGCTCCCACCGGCTGAGCGCTCGGCCAACGGCTATCGTGACTACGCCCACGACACCCTCAGCCGCCTCGAATTCATTCGCCGCAGCCAAATCGCCGGGCTGACCCTGGCGCAGATCCAGGGCATTCTGCGGATCCGCGATAGCGGTTTGACGCCTTGCACCCACGTACGGGATGTCCTGGGGAAACAGTTGCAGGACCTGGACCGGAAAATCGCGGAGCTCACCGCGCTCCGGGTGACCGTGGCCGAACAATATGCAACCGCCGAGGTGGCCGACCCTCAGCGCTGCGATGCTGAACAAATCTGCAGTTACATCTGAGCCCGCCGCAGGCTAAGGGGCTTCACTGAGCCGGCTCCCGCCGCGGCCAGTGCCGTCCGCAGTTACGCAGCACCCGGCTCCACGGCACGGAAGACCTCCGTGCCCGCGGCGTCCAGGATTACAGCGGTGCTTACCTGGTTTATCCGGTAGGCGGTGATGAGCCGCGTATCGGTATCAGAGGCAAAGGCCAGGGATGACGCCCCATTTCCGGCCAGGAATTCCCTGATTTCATTGGCCGTCTCGTAGGACGCGATGTCCACCGCGACATAGTTCACGGCAGCAGGAGAGCTTCGCTGGACCTTGGCAAGCACCCGGGCTCCCGGCTCGAAGGTCAAGCCCCATGGTGATGCCGTGGCCCGGCGAGTGAGCGAGGTCAGGCCGGTTGGCGGCGGCTTTCGGTGGGAATGATCTGGGGTAGGAACCGGACGTAGAGGATCGTGCTCTGATTCTTATTCTCTCCGAGACGGGTGACACATGTAACAGTTGATTACACCCATCTGTACGCGCTGACCTGCGGCGTTGTGGGTTGTGCCGAGCGTGCTGCCGGAGTCCCTTTCAGTGTCCCTGGGGTAGGAGCGGCCGCATGAAGGTGCGCTCGTACCGCAGGACGCACCCGGACTCGTCTCGAATCCGGTCAGCGGCGATGAAGTCCGGGTGGGTGCCGAACAAGGTGCGGTACTGCTCGTAGGCAGCCAGGCTGGGGAAGCTGAACAGGGATTCCGCACGGTCACTCACACCTTCCGCGGGTAGGTAGTACCCGTGGTGGGTGCCGCCGTGTTCGTCGACATGCCGCATCCAAGCGCGGGCGAACTGTTCAAAGGCCGCGATCTGGTCGGGGTCGATGGTGTAGTGGACGACACAGGTGATCACATCCACAACGCTAGGCCCACAGGCGCTCATTGGGGAGCCTTTGTCTGTGCGCCTCGTGGTGCACCTGGGGCACACCAATCTGCCTGGTTTACCTGCGGAAATGCATCAGTTCGCCAAGTTGGCGCCGAGTTCAACGGTGAGAACTCCGACGGCGATGAGGAGGATGCCGAGGGCCATGGTTCGGGTGAGGGGTTCGTGGAAGATGACCCGGGCGAGGATCGCGGTGAGAGCTACGCCGGATGCTGCCCAGATGCCGTAGGCGACGCCAAGGGCCATGCCGTCGGCCAAGGCGAGACTTAAGGCGACGAACGCCACGAGATACCCCGCGATGACGCCGATGAACCATTTCTTCACCCGGCCACCGTCGGAGGCTCGTAGCGACATGGTCGCGACGACTTCGGACAAGATGGCGCCTGCGAGGAAGATCCATCTCATGAGTTGACTCCTGCTTCCTGGGCTGCGGTTTGCTGAGCTTTCTGGGAGCCGAGTTCGACGGTGAGGACACCGCTGATGATCGCAACCATTCCAAGACCCATCACAGCGGTCAGAGGTTCACCGAAAATCGCGGCGGATAGCACGGCGGCGAGCACGACCCCGCTGGCTCCCCAGATGCCATAGGCGACGCCGATCTGCATTCCTTCGCGCAGGCAGAAGGTGAGGAAGACGAAAGCGCCGATGTATCCGGCAGCAACCACGATGTACCAGGATGGGTGATTGAGCGCCGCCTTGAGAGACAGCGTCGCCGCCACTTCGGTAGTGATGGCGCCAGCGAGCAGGAACCACTGCTTCATGGGGTTGTTCCTTCGATCAGGGAGCGAATGCTGGAGACGACGGCTTCGAGATCCGCGCCGTGGAGGGTGGACACACCTGTGGCCTGGGCGCCCCAGAGTCCGTCGGCGGCGAGTCGGGCGGTGGTCAGCCTGGCTCGGGTGGCGGCGTCGAGATCGTCCGGGAGTTCGAGCCAGCGGCCCATCCGCGTAGTCCACGGTTCGGTGAGTTCGGGCCGGTACGTCGCTTGGCCCCAGATGATGAACTCGGCGCGCTTGGCGGCCCCGTGGGCGGCGACGTGAAGGTAGCTCAGGAGCCGCTCGGTGGCGTTGGCGTTCTCGAGGGGCTTGCCAAGGGTGGCAGTCATGTCGTTCTCGACGTTGGCCGCAGCGTGGTCGACGATCGCGGCGAGCAGTACGTCGCGGTTGCGGAAGTGATATAGCAATCCCGGTTTGGTGAGCCCGGCCTCGTGGGCCACTGCGTCAAGGGTAATGTCGCCACCCTCCGCTGCGTTCATGACGCGGAGGGCAGCTTCCAGGATCTCGGAGCGCTGACTGGTTCGCATATAGCTAACTTTACCATTTGGTAGGTGAAGCCTTCAACTGCGGGCGCTGGTAGGGGCACCTGGGGTACACCCTATTGTTACGCCGGTTTGGAGCAGAATGTTTCCTGTAAATAGGGCCGTTCCTAGCATTGTTTTACACGCGTCTAGTGAGGTCTAGGCCTTATGTTTACAGAAAGTGGTGAGTGTGGTGTTATCGTCTGACGGTTTCCATAGGTTGCATCCCTCAGTGTGGTGTGACGCTTGCTGATGGTCACTGACATCTTGCGCCACGTGAAGAGCGAGGGACGGGCAAAACTAATCCAACAGGTCCACAGCGGGGCTCCGAAACCCGCTGGGTATTTTGCTGCTAGAAAGCAGCGGAGCTTAGGACCCCAACCCCGCACCCTACGTGACGGCGGTAACTATAGTTCCTAAGTATGACCGCACCACAAAATAAGACGCAGCACGAGTTGCTCCAAGAACGCGCAGCGGCGGTGGACCTGCGCGCCTACCACCTCCACCTTGACCTCTCAGAGGTACTCGATAGCCCCACCTACCGCGTGACTACCCGCCTCGAACTCAGCAGCAGTGAGCCCGAGCTTTTCCTAGATTACCTAGGCGAATCGGTCGCAGAGTTAAAGGTTAATGGCACCCCGCAGGAGGTGGACTTTGATGGCAGCATCATCCGGCTGCACGGCCTGCCGGTAGGGGAGGAGCTCGCCATCGAGGTCACCGGCCACTCGCGCTATTCGCGCACCGGCCAGGGCCTGCACCGCATGCACGATCAAGCCGATGACGCGACCTACCTGTATTCACACCTCGAGCCTTCCGATGCTCGCCGCATCTTCCCCTGCCTAGAACAGCCGGATCTCAAGGCCGTCTTCCACGTGCGCATGACCGCACCGAAAAAGTGGCAGATCCTTTCCAACCAACCGGAAGTCGAACGCAGCGAAGACGGAGAGCTCGCCACCGTTGCCTTCGCGCCGACCCCGCCGCTGTCGACGTACCTGACTTCTTTCGCCGCCGGCCCCTACCAGTACCAAGAGCGCACCTGGACCGCCCCGGATGGCAGCCACTCGGCACAGCTGCGCGCCTTTGCGCGTGCGTCCATGTTTGAGCACCTGGACGAGGAAATCCTAGAACTTACCGCCCAAGGCATGGACTTTTTCCACCAGAACTTTGGCTATCCCTATCCGTGGGGCAAGTACGATTCCATCTTTGTACCCGAATACAACCTCGGCGCGATGGAAAATCCCGGCCTGGTGACGTTTACGGAGAACTACATTTTCCGCTCCCGCGCTACCCGCGCGCAGCATGCCGGCCGTGCAAATAC
The DNA here is from genome assembly GCF_030229215.1 of Corynebacterium sp. MSK150. Classification (NCBI taxonomy): domain Bacteria; kingdom Bacillati; phylum Actinomycetota; class Actinomycetes; order Mycobacteriales; family Corynebacteriaceae; genus Corynebacterium; species Corynebacterium sp. MSK150. The sequence continues at coordinate 24,323 of NZ_JASPHM010000010.1, read as the reverse complement.
CATCCTGCACGAGATGTCTCATATGTGGTTCGGTGATCTGGTCACTCCGCAGTGGTGGGATGACCTGTGGCTCAAGGAGTCCTTCGCGGAATTTATGGGCGCGGATTCTTCCGTCCACGGCACCGACTACACCGAGGCCTGGGCAAACTTTGCCGGCGCCCGTAAAAATTGGGCCTACCTGCAGGATCAGCTGCCCACCACGCACCCCATCAAGGCGGAGATCCCGGACGTGGATGCCGCGCGCCAAAATTTCGACGGCATCACCTATGCCAAGGGCGCGGCGGTACTCAAACAGCTGGTGCACTACGTCGGTCGCGATAATTTCTACGCCGGTGCGCGCGACTACTTCCAAGAGCACGCCTTTGCCGCCGCCACCTTTGATGACCTCCTGCAGGCGCTCAAGAAGCACACGGACCGCGATCTTGATGCCTGGTCCCAAGCCTGGTTGCGCACCTGGGGCCCGGATACCCTCACCCCGGAGTTGCACACCGAAGGCGAGAAGATTGCGGAGCTGGCCATCCTCGCAGAAGCCGAGGACGTCACCCGACCGCACCGCCTGACCGCTTCGCTCTTTGATGCATCCCTGCACAAGTACCGCGAGATCGACATCGATCTTCCCGCCGGCGATGGCACCACCCGCACCATCATCGATGAAGCGGCCGGCCTTCCGGCCCCGGCATTGCTGCTGCTTAACGACGCCGACCATACCTACGCCAAGATCCGCTTCGACGAGCCCTCCCTAGACACAGCGAGTGAGCGCCTGACCGACATCGAGGATGAATTGACCCGCGCGGTAATCTGGACCGCCCTGTGGAACCTCACCCGCGATGGGGAAATGTCGGCGATTGACTATGTGGGGGTCGTCGTCAAGCACGAGGCCTACGAGACCAATACCACGCTGCTGGCTGCTGCCTGCGCCAATGCCAACTTTGCCATTGCGCATTATGTTGCAGACGCCGACCGCGACCAGGTCCGCACCGACTATGCCGAGGCAATCTGGGGCCACCTAGACGAGGCCGAACCAGCCTCGGATGCGCAGCTTGTGCTCGCTCGCGCCGCCATCCGTGCCCTCGCCGCAACGCCGGAGGAATCCGGCACCGAACGCCTTAAGGCCCTGCTCTCCGGTGACATTGCCGGCCTTCGCTTGGACCCCGAAATCCGCTGGTCGATCTTGCGCGCCCTCGCCGCCCGCGACGCTGTAACTCTGGCCGAGCTCGAAGAGGAAAAGCAGCGCGATAATACGCTGACCGGCGCTACCGAATTCCTCGGCGCCAGCCACGCCTTCCCCACGCCGGAGACCAAGCGCTCCGCGTTCGATAAGGCGCTCACGCCCGGCGCATATTCCAATGCCGAGGTAGACGCACTGGTCGCCGGATTCAATGCCCCGCGCTCAGCTAGCCTGCAGGAGGCCTTTGCGGAGGAGTTCTTCTCCCGCGTGGAAGATATCTGGGCCGCGCACCCGATTGAGATTGCTAACCGCCTCATCCGTGGCTTCTACCCAGAGTCGCCGATGGTCGATGCCGCCACCACGCGCCTGCTGCACCGAGAGCTGCCAGGAGCGCTGCGCCGCGTACTGCTGGAATGCCGCGATAACCTGCGGCGCACCCTGCGCGTGCGGGCTGGTCAATAGACTGTACCGCCTAGCGCTCGCGCCCTAATTCCCCTCGGGTCACACTGTGTATAACAGTTGTTGATCCGGGGGGGAATCTACATATGACGCTCAGCCATGACCGCAGTGACGAAGAACTAGTTGATGCTTTTATTGAGGGGGATAATAAGGCCTTTTCCACCATCGTGGAACGCCACCGCACGCGGCTGACCACGGTGGCGCGGCGCTACACCAGAAACGATCATGATGCCCAAGATGTGGTTCAGGAAGCCTTCCTGCGCGCCAGCTGCAACCTGCACTCCTATCGCCGCGAGTCTGCGCTTTCGACCTGGCTGCACCGCCTGGTAAAGAACTCTGGCTATGACTACTTGAACCACCGTTCTAACAGGGAAAATGCTTCATTAGATGCGGAGGACTTTGATGACGATCGCAACCCGCTGCTCGCGCATAACCCTTCCGAGAACCTAGCGGAGCAGCTGGTGGTGCGAGAGGCCATGCAGTTGCTGCGGGAGGATCAGCGCGAGGCGCTGGTGCTTACCGACGTCGCTGGCTTCCGCGTCGGCGAAGTTGCCACCGCCCAAGGAGTAAAGCCCGGCACCATTAAATCCCGCCGCGCCCGAGCGAGGGAAGTCCTACGCGCCGCCATGGGGTGAGTTTGCTAATACCGACGTTTGTCAGCGTGGCGGGTAGACTCAGGGCGTTACGCGAAACCACACTCTGATTTAAGGGAGTTAGCAATGACCGTCCACGATGTTGCCATCGTAGGTTCCGGCCCTGCCGGTTACACCGCCGCGCTGTACGCGGCACGCGCCGAGCTCAACCCGATTGTCTTCGAGGGCTTCGAGTACGGCGGCGAGCTTATGAATACCACCGAGGTAGAAAACTACCCCGGCTTCCAAAAGGGCATCATGGGCCCAGAGCTCATGGAAGAAATGCGTGCCCAGGCCATCCGCTTCGGTGCGGATCTCCGTATGGAGGTCGTTGACTCCGTTGAGCTGGAAGGCGATATTAAAAAGCTGCACGTGGGTGACGAGCTCTTTGAGGCCCGCACCGTTATCCTCGCCACCGGTGCCGCCCCGCGCCACCTCGGCGTTCCCGGTGAGGAAGAACTGTCCGGCCGCGGTGTATCCACCTGCGCTACGTGCGATGGCTTCTTCTTCAAGGGCCACAATATTGCCGTTATCGGCGGCGGCGACTCCGCCATGGAGGAGGCTACTTTCCTCACCAAGTTCGCGGACTCTGTCACCATTGTGAACCGCTCCGAGAACTTCCGCGCCTCCAAGATCATGCTGGAGCGCGCCCAGGCCAACGAAAAGATCAAGTGGGAGACCAATAAGATCGTCGAAGAAGTTATTGAAGCCGATGGCAAGGTCGGCGGACTCAAACTCAAGGACGTCACCAACGGCGAGACTTCCACCTTGGACGTCACTGCCATGTTCGTAGCAATTGGCCATGATCCGCGCTCTTCCTTCCTCAATGATCAGGTCAAGCTCAATGACAACGGCTATGTTGTAGTTGAACAACCCACCACCAAGACCTCCCTGCCAGGCGTTTTCGCCTGCGGTGACTTGGTGGATGACCACTACCAGCAGGCAATTACCGCGGCCGGCTCCGGTTGCCGTGCGGCAATTGATGCGGAACATTTCCTCGCAGAAAACCGTTAATTCAGTATGAGCAACGTCAAGAAAGTAACCACCGATACGTTCCGTAAGGACGTCATCGAGTCCGATAAGCCCGTCATCGTCGACTTCTGGGCCGAGTGGTGTGGCCCGTGCAAGAAGCTTTCCCCCATCCTGGAAGAGGTAGCGGAGGAGTTGGACGGCCAAGTCACCGTCGCCAAGGTTAACGTCGATGAAGAGCGCAACCTAGGCGCCATGTTCCAGATCATGTCCATCCCCAATGTGCTGATTTTCAACCACGGCGAGAAGGTAGACGAATTTGTGGGTCTGCGTTCTAAAGATGACATCGTGGCGCAAGTGAAAAAGCAGCTTTAACTGTTAATCTAATTCCTATTAGATTAAGCGTGTAGAAATTCTGGAATGCGGCCCTAACTAAAGCGGGCTGTGAAAGGGGTATTAAGGCGTGAACCGCGTTCTTCGAGTCGGCGATACAAGCGTGCGTGTAGCTGAGGCTCGCGCTACCTTGGCCCGTCTCGGCCTCTTGTTAGATTTCAAAGGGGAACTTTCTGCTTGGAAGAAGCAGAAGTACTCCGAGAGCGACAAGAGCTTTGATGCCAATTTGTCTGAGGTCCTCAAGGCCTTCCAGCAATCCCGCGGTATCGTGCCGACGGGCGAAATCGACGATCTCACCCTGCGCGAACTGCGCCAAGCCTCGTACACGCTCGGCAGCCGCGTCCTTAGCTACGAGCCTGCGAATGAGCTGGTAGGTGACGATATCTCGCAGCTCCAGCAACAACTGCAGGAGCTCGGCTTCTACCAGCAGCGCGTAGACGGCCACTTCGGTACCAATACCCACGCGGCCCTGAAGGAATATCAGCACAACTGCGGCCTGCAAGAAGATGGTGTGTGCGGCCCCGCCACCATCCGCGCCCTTGGACTGCTCGGCCGCCGTATTACCGGTGGTTCCGCGCACAATATCCAAGAGCGTGAGCGCGTTCGCAACGCCGGCCCAAAGCTGGCGGGCAAGCGCGTTGTCATCGACCCTGCCCTAAGCGGCGGCGACGCCGGCCAGCTGGTTAAGGGTCGCTTCGGTGATATTTCCGAGCAGGAAATCCTGTGGGACCTCACCCAGCGCATCGAGGGGCGCATGATTGCCGCAGGCATGGAAACCATCATCTCCCGTCCTCGGACCTCCGATGCGGACGTCAAGTCCCGCGCCGAGCTGGCCAATGCCTTCGATGCGGACATGGTCATTTCTCTAGCCTGCGATTCTTACCCCAATGAGAAGGCCAATGGTGTTGCCACCTTCTACTTTGGTTCCGAATCCGGCAACTCCTCACTCATTGGTGAGACCCTTTCCGGTTTCATCCAGCGCGAGATTGTCGCGCGCACTGAGCTGCTGGACTGCGGCAACCACGGCCGCACCTGGGACCTGCTGCGCTTGACCCAGATGCCGGTCATCCAGATCGTACTGGGCTACCTGACCAACCCAGAGGACATAAAGATCCTCACCAACCCGTCCCGCCGCGATGACATTGCGGAGGCGATCGTGATTGCCGTAAAGCGCATGTACCTCATGGAGCAGGACACCGCCGTAACCGGCACCTATAAGTTCTCCGAGCTGCTCCAGGCCGAACAATCCTAGGCCTAAAATCTAGGCCAAAGCGCGGGCCAGGAAGTCTTCGGCCGCTGCCGCGCTGAGCATATCGTGCTCGGGCGGCAGCTCGAGCCGCAAGCGGGGGAGTACCGGGTGATCTGCGGCTACCTCAAAGCCGGCGGAGCGCAAAGTCTCATAAGACATCAGCCCGATATAGGCCGGTTTGTGGCCCAAGAAATCCGCCGCAGCCGCAGGATCGCCGTAATAGCCAAAGGCCTCCACGGCGGTGCTGCCGCGGTTAGTGAGGTGCATAATGGCGGCGTCGACAAGCACTGCTTCAATGCCACGCCCCATTAAATGAGCCTTAACGAAGAGCGAGGTAATGATCTCCGCATCGTCTGAAATGGGGGCGGTGGGAAGCTTGGCGGCGCCGGCAGCATCCTCGCGGGAGCAAAAGAGAATGGTGGCGTCCTCTCCCACGGTAAAACCGCACTGACCAAAGGAGAGCAGGGTAGTGGCCAGCCACGCTTCTTTTTCAAAGGCGGGATCGACCACGGAGGCCTCCAGCTCCCAAAAGGTGCTGCGCGCGGCCTGGCGGTGAATGCGCGCGCCTTCGCGTACCGGCTCGAGGATCATCGCCCCAGTTAGTGTTGACCCTCAATGAGCGTCATGATGCGCTCGAAATCTTCTTGGTCGCCAAATTCCACGACCATCTTGCCCTTGCGCTTGCCCATGGTCACGGTGACCTTGGTGTCGAAGCGATCGGACAGGCGCTCAGCGGAATCGGTAAAGTATTGCGGCTGCGGAACCGGCTGCTTCTTCTTGGATTCGGCCGGCTTACCATCGCGCTTGTAGAGGGTGACTGCTTCCTCGGTGGCGCGCACGGACAGGCCCTCCGCAATGATGCGGTTGGCAATGTATTCCATGGCTTCGGCGTCATCCAAGGACAATAGGGCACGCGCGTGGCCGGCAGATAAGGTACCAGCAGCTACGCGCTTTTGTACCTCTACGGGCAGCTTGAGCAGGCGCAGCATATTGGTCACCTGTGGGCGCGAACGGCCAATGCGATCCGCCAGCTCGTTCTGGGTAACGCCGAATTCTTCCAGTAGCTGTTGGTAGGCGTGCGCCTCTTCCAAGGGGTTGAGCTGTACGCGGTGGATATTCTCCAGCAGGGCATCGCGCAAAAGATTGTCGTCCTTGGTATCGCGCACGATGGCCGGAATCGTGGCCAGGCCCGCCTTGGAGGAAGCGCGCCAACGGCGCTCACCCATGATGAGCTCAAAGCCACCTTCCTCGGAAGGACGAACGACCACGGGCTGCAACAGACCAAACTCGCGGATCGAGTGGACGAGCTCGCCAAGTTCATCCTCGTCGAAGACGGTGCGCGGCTGCTTCGGGTTGGGGATGATATCCCCAATGGAAATCTCGCGGTAGGTCGCACCGATAGGAGCCGGGGTGGCCTGGCGCTTCTTGGAGGACTTAGAGCCAGAACCCTGCTGAATGGTGGGGGCGCCCTTTACGCGCTTGCCTTCGCCGCCCTTTCGGCCCGGCTGCGGGGTGGAATTTCCCAAGATGATATCCGCGGCGGAATCACCCAGGCGCGGCTTGCGGGTAGGGGCATCAGGACCGGACGGGATGAGTGCGGCTAGGCCTTTGCCAAGGCCGCCTTGCTTCTGTTCTGCCATGAGTTCCTATCCTTCCAATTCCGCGTAAATCTCTGGGCTCACGCCAATCGCCCCGGTGGTCGGGTGCGGGCGATAATCGCCACGCCGGTCGAGCTCGCGCGCGGCCGCAAGGTAGGCGCGGGCACCGGTGGACGAGGGAGCGTAATCAATAACCGTAGTACCGTACCCCGGTGCCTCGGAAACGCGCACGGAGCGCGGGATAACATTGGCCAGCACCACGGCTCCGAACTGTTCGCGGACGTTATCTGCCACGTCCTCGGCCAAGCGCGTGCGGGCGTCATACATGGTCAGCAGCACGGCGGAAATATGCAGATCTTCGTTGAGGTGCTCGCGAATCATGGAGATATTGCCCAGCAGCTGGCCCACGCCCTCCAGGGCGTAGTATTCGCATTGAATCGGGATGATGACCTCCTCAGCGCAGGTCATGGCGTTGATGGTGAGCAAGCCCAGCGATGGCGGGCAATCGATGAAGACATATTCAAAGCCATGCTCTTCAAGGAAGCCATTATGCAGGGCGTCATAGAGCCGAAATTCACGGCGTACCAAGGAGACCATTTCAATCTCCGCACCGGCCAGATCAATGGTGGCGGGGATGCAAAAGAGGTTCTCGTTGTGCGAGGAGGGCTGCATGGCTTTCTCGGCGGTGCAGTCTCCGAGGAGCACCTCATAGCTGGAATCGGTGCCGGAATTATGTTCCGCGCCCATGGCCGTGGAGGCGTTTCCCTGCGGGTCTAGATCGATCACCAGCACTTTTTTGCCCTCTGTGGCTAGCGCTGCGGCCAAGTTGGCGGCGGAGGTGGTTTTGCCTACGCCGCCTTTCTGGTTAGCAATGGTGATAAGGCGCGGATTAGTCATGCCGTCTACTTTAGTTCACGCGCGGGACACGAATGATTGTGGTTCCCTCGATGGTGCTGACCTCGGCCTTTCCACCGCCGGCCTTCTTAATGTCGGCGGCATCGCGTTCCAGTTCCTCGTGTACCGAAGAACCCTTCAGCGCGATCATCTCACCGCCCTTGCGTACGAGCGGCAGCGACCATTTCGCCAGCTTGCCTAGGGGCGCGACGGCGCGGGAGGTGACCACGTCTGCTCCCGCCACGGCCTTTTTAATCGGTCCTTCCTCGGCACGGCCACGCAGGACCGTCACGTTGTCTAGGCCCAGCTCTTCTACGACCTCGTTGAGGTAGTTATAGCGCTTGAGCAGCGGCTCGATCAGAGTGATCTGCAGGTCTGGGCGTGCAATGGCCAGCGGAATGCCGGGCAGCCCGGCACCCGAGCCGACGTCGATAACCGTGGCACCCTCTGGGATTGCCTGCTTGACGACGGCGCAGTTAATAATGTGCCTGTCCCACAGGCGTGGCACCTCACGGGGGCCTATAAAACCACGAGTGGACCCGTCTGTAGCGAGCGAATCATGGTAAGCCTGCGCGAGGGGCAAGCGGGAGCCGAATACTACTGACGGGTCCATCTCGGACACGATGGGGTTCTCCTCCGTGTTTATTTGTTTTTGCGCTGTTTCTTGGTGCGGTTGTCCTTCTTGCGGGCACCCGGCTTAGGCGCGGAAGTGCGCTTGGCCTCAACCTTAGCGGCTTCCTCTTCTTCTTCCTCGCGGTCCATCTTGGCATAGACGATGCGGGTTTGGAAGAAGGTCCAGACTGTATTGGCCATCATGTAGAACAGCAAACCAATCGGCCAGATGAAGCCGGAGAAGACCAGCATGGCCGGCATGACCCACAGCATCATCTTGGACATCATGGCCATCTGCTGCTGCATCATTTCCGCATTTTGCCCCTGCGGTGCTTGGGTCTTGCCCGCGGCGCGGCGCTTTTCCTGACGGTTCAGGCTCATGCGGGCGTTGAAGTGTGTCATGACCGCAATGATGGCGATCATCGGAACGATGATGACGGCTGCCTGGGTGGTGGTTACGCCCTCCACAATCGGCGAGTTCAAGCGCAGGTTGGTCACCAGCGGAACATCAAAGATCTTGGCATCCAAGAACTGCTGGACTAGGTCCGGCTTGAAGATGTAGTTCGCGGTATTGGCGTTATCCTCAACGGACATTGGGTCGCCACTGGGGTGGCCAAAGCCACCGGCTACCGCAACGGTGCGGTCGAAGGACCGCAGCACGTGGAACAAACCAACGAACATTGGAATCTGCACGAAGACTGGCAGGCAGCCGGCCATCGGACGAACGCCGGACTCCTTGTAGACCTTCTGCATTTCCTGCGCGGCCTTGGTTTGGTCATTGCCGTACTTCGCGCGGATTTCCTGCACCTTAGGCTGGATTTCCTGCATCTTGCGCGAGGAACGAATCTGGCTGATGGTCGGCTTGACCATTAGTGCCTTAAGCGTCCAGGTCAGCAGCACAATGGCCAGAATCCAGGTAATGCCCCAGGCAGGGTCCATTACGAGGGACAGCAGCCAGTGCCAGAACCACAAAACGGCCGAAATTGGCCAGTAAATGAAATTAAGCACGAGTGTATAATCCTCAATTGTTGTTGGTACCCGGGACCGGATCGAATCCACCCGGATGCCAGGGGCCGCATTTGCAGACCCTGGCTATTGCCATCGCCGTACCCTTGATTGCGCCGTGTTGAGAAAGCGCCTCTAGGGCATAAGCACTGCATGTCGGCTCGAACCGACAGGTCGATACCATTTTAAGGCCAGAGACATACTTTTGGTAGAAACGAACCACTTTGACCATTGGTTTGGCCAATCCTCTGGCTGGGGGAATTTCCTCCCCGCGGGAATTTAGATATCCCATTGCTTGCGCAGCGCTTTGGCAAGATCTTTTTCTAATTGCTCACTGCTAGCAGTGGCGCTGGCGGGCAAGGCACGGATAACAACGTCCACGCTGGCGGGCAGCTTGGGAATGAATGTCATACACACATGGCGAAGCCGCCGGGAGGTGCGGTGGCGAACCACTGCATTCCCGACGGCTTTAGAAACAATCAGCCCAAATCGCGGCCCAGTGGCGGCGATATCGGCTGCCTTGTCCGTACCTGCGTTGTCGCGCGCATGCACGACGACCGTACGAGTGCCCGCCCGGCGACTACCCTTCATCGTGCGCCGAAATTGCGTCGGCGACGTGAGCTTGTGCTGGGCTGGAAGCATAACTTATGCAGTCAGCTTTGCGCGGCCCTTCTTGCGACGAGCTGCAACAATGGCGCGACCTGCACGGGTGCTCATGCGGGTGCGGAAACCGTGCTTGCGAGCACGACGACGGTTGTTCGGCTGGAACGTGCGCTTACCCTTTGCCACGTTAATTCTCCTTGAAGTTGTGCGTAGGCACACCACCGCGATGCAGCGGCACGCCCACTGATGAATAGATTCCATGAACCTGACGCATCACAGTCTCTCCGGTGCACGGCGAGCCGACGGGCCCAGCCGGTGCGAGGTGACGCTGTCACTTTCACGCGCAACTCTTTGTTGCAATAGACCATGCCAGATTACGTGATTTCTGCCGCCGGGAACAAATCGACACCCGGGTACACCCGAAATTACATAAATGTTTTTTCCTGCAGCTAGAGGGCCAGATTCTGCGCTCTTGCTGCACCTAATCCATCACGCAGTAAGACCCACCCCAACCCACACCCGGGTGGTGAATTTTTCTCGCTAGACACACCCGCCGTTTCGGCGGTAGAACAGAAGAATCAAATTCCACAGCCCAATCGGTCATGTGGATAACTCTAAATCAACGCTTGAGACTTTTGTAGTTTCCGCAGCGTAGGGCCACAAACTGACCAATGAAGAGTTATCCACAGTCATGAACTAAGCTGTGAATAACTATTTCATCCACACCTGTGGATAACTCTGTGGAGATCGAGGTGACTCGATAAAAACCGATGTGAAAACCACGGTGGAATCCGCAGTGAAAATTGTTATTCAATGTCCACCCGTCCCCGACTAAATTCCACAAAGGTAGCCTGTTGTGACTGACCCACAAGCGAACCTGCATGCCGTTTGGCGCGCGGTCGTTGATGACCTGCTCGCACAATCCGAGCAACCCAATTCCGAGGTCCCCAGTTTTTCGCACTCACAGCGCCTTTACCTCCAACTGGTTCGCCCCATCATGATGGTTGAGGGCTACACCCTCGTTGCCGCCGAAAACCTGGATGCCAAAAATGTGGTCGAAAATGAGTTGGGCGAGCACATTGCCAAGGCATTAACCCGCCACCTAGGCCGACCGTGTTCCTTTGCGGTTACCCTTGCCACCCCACAAGAGCCACAGCCGCCGGCCGCGGAGCCTGCACCACAGCCAACACCCCCTCAACAACAGCAACCGTCTCAAGCGCAACCGCCGCAGAACACGGAATCTACCCAGAACTACATTCCGCGCGCACAGCAAACGGATGCCGCTGCACAGCAGGCCCCTTCCCAGAACAATTGGCAGTCGAGTCACGCCCCTGCAAGCCTGGATGAGCTGGCCCAGCACTATAACCAACAGCAGGCAGAAACCGCGGGAAATTTCTCCGGTGCTGCCACCAATTCTGCCCGCATCCCGCGCGAGGCCCCGGCGCACGATCCCAACCGTGAAACTTCCCTCAATCCGAAGCACACCTTCGATAGCTTCGTGATCGGTTCTTCGAATCGGTTTGCCAATGGTGCCGCCGTGGCTGTGGCCGAGAATCCCGCCCGTGCATACAACCCACTATTTATCTGGGGTGGCTCTGGTCTGGGTAAAACGCACCTTTTGCATGCCGCCGGCAATTACGCCCAGGTACTGCATCCGGGTCTGCGCGTGAAGTATGTGTCTTCGGAAGAATTCACGAATGACTATATTAATTCCCTGCGCGATGACCGTCAGGAATCATTCAAGCGGCGCTACCGCAATCTCGACATTTTGATGGTCGATGACATCCAGTTCTTGGAAGGCAAAGAATCCACCCAGGAAGAGTTCTTCCATACTTTCAATGCGCTGCACCAAGCCAATAAGCAGATCATTTTGTCTTCGGACCGCCCACCGAAGCAGCTAACCACGCTGGAAGATCGCCTCCGCACCCGCTTTGAAGGCGGTCTTATCACCGATATTCAGCCGCCAGATCTAGAAACGCGCATCGCGATTTTGATGAAGAAGGCGGCCAATGACGGCACCGAAGTGGATCGCTCCGTGCTTGAGCTCATTGCCTCTCGTTTTGAGTCATCTATTCGTGAGCTCGAGGGCGCACTGATCCGCGTTTCGGCCTATTCCTCCTTGGTGAATGAGCCAATCAACGTGGAGATGGCAGAAATCGCGTTGCGCGATTTGGCCCCAGATTCCGCCGATAGGCAAATCACCGCTACCTCGATCATGGAGGTCACTGCAGAATTCTTCGATATTGATGTAGAGACTCTGCGCGGCGCTGGCAAAAAGCGTGCGGTGGCACATGCACGCCAGTTAGCTATGTATCTGTGCCGCGAGCTCACGGAGCTATCCCTTCCCAAGATCGGTGAACAGTTCGGCGGCAAAGACCACACCACCGTCATTTACGCGGATCGCAAGATCCGCAAAGAGATGACTGAAAAGCGCAATACTTACGACGAGATCCAGGCGCTTACCCAGCGCATCAAGAATCGCGGTCGCGCCTAGATCTCGCCACCTTTTCTACAGCGCCTTCCTTATATAAAGGAGGGCGCTTTTGTCTGCCCTTTGTCACTTCGGGGATTCTGCTCGCACTACTTAAAGGTGAGACCAGAACTACCAGATCAGAGATTCTTGACTGAGACACCGAAACCTGGTTCAAACCGTCCACACAGCCGCCTACACCTTCGTGTAATTCCACAAAGAACCCAGAAGGTCCACGAAAAGTACTCTCTTAACCGCGAAAAGAGTTATCCACAGCGTTATTCACACTTGTGTAATTCCACCTTTGTAATTCGTAGATCTTACTCACAGTATTAAATTCCACAGGCTCTATGCTGGGAGAACCACCCTGTGATCAGCACTGTGTGTAGATCGGTGATCAAATGACAAAACCTGTGGATAAAACGGCGATCCCGTTAGTTGTCCACATTTCGCCCCGATTGATCACAGCAAGATCACAAGAATTGGCACACCCCGGATCTGCGGCTTGAACTTGTCATTTACCTAGTTACCCACAGATCCCACAGCGCTTATTACTACTACTAAATTATTTCTCTGATCTGTATAGAGGAAAGAGGGTGTGTGGAATTCGGCCCGGCCTGCCTTGGGCCAGGCGCCGATCGGGCGGGCAAAGATGGAATTACACGTTGTGGCGCACCGCGCCCGATGCGGTAAGTTGGAAGCCAGTCTTTTGTAAGTAACAAATTTCCTACTTGCCTCAGAGGAGCTCTTCGCACCATGGATGAAGCCGTGTCATTTCGCGTTGCCAAAGATGACCTTGCCAACGCCGTAGCGTGGGTTGCTCGCAGCCTGCCGTCCAAGGTCACCCAGCCCGTGCTCCGCGCGATGCTGATCACCGCGGATGACAATGGTCTTGAGTTCACTGGTTTCGATTATGAGGTTTCTACCCGCGTCCGCATTGCCGGCATGGTGGATGAACCCGGACAGATCGCGGTAGCCGGCAAGCTCCTATCTGACATCGTCGCTTCCCTACCGAACAAGGAAGTGGAGATCTCCCAGGTAGATTCCAAGGCACTGGTTACTTGTGGTTCTTCCCGCTTTGAGCTGCCACTGATCCCTCTGGATGATTACCCGCAGCTTCCGGTCCTGCCGGAGGTTACCGGCACCATCCAGCCGCAGCTATTCGTCGAGGCCATCCACCAGGTCGCCGCCGCGGCCGGCAAGGATGACACCCTGCCCATGCTCACCGGTGTGCACATGGATATCCGTGGCAAGGACATCGAGATGACGGCAACGGACCGCTTCCGCCTGGCCATGCGCACCTTGGAATGGGAACCGAAGTCGCCGGATGTAGAAGCGAAACTCTTGGTGCCGGCGAAGACCCTGCAGGAAACCGGTCGTTCCTTGGATCCGCACCTGAATATCCCAGTGGAAATCGCTGTGGGCACCGATGACAATATTGGTGCAGATGGCCTCTTTGGCCTGCACGCGGATAATCGCGAGACCACCACGCGCATGCTGGATGCGGACTTCCCTAATGTGCAGCCGCTGCTGCCGAAGAACCACACCAATATTGCCTCCATTGAGGTCGCTCCGCTTCAAGAAGCAATTCGCCGCGTGTCTTTGCTGACGGATCGCAACGCGCAAATTCGGATGGAATTCGCCGATGGCCAGGTGACCCTTTCCGCCGGTGCGGATGCTGGTAACGCCACCGAGACCCTGCCGTGTGCATTCCATGGCCGCGATGAATTCCTCATCGCCTTCAATCCGGGCTACCTCAAGGATGGCTTGGGGGTCATCAATACCGACCGCGTGGTCTTCGGCTTTACCGAGCCTTCGCGCCCTGCCATCATGATCCCAGAACCGGAAGAGCTGCCTGAGGCCGATGAAGATGGCAACTTCCCCACGCCGGAGACCAACTTCACCTACCTGCTCATGCCGGTTCGCCTGCCGGGCTAATGTACGTCAGGGATCTCGATGTTCGGGATTTTCGCTCGTGGCCCGAACTTAATGTGCAGCTAGGGCCGGGGATCACCCTTTTTGTCGGGCGCAATGGCTTTGGCAAGACCAATATCGTCGAGGCCATTGGCTATACCGCCCACCTTTCCTCCCACCGCGTTTCCCACGATGCACCGCTGGTGCGCCAGGGCGCGGACAGCGCGCGGGTATCCATTACCGCGGTGAACCAAGGCCGCGAGCTTACTACCCATTTGCTGATTAAGCCCCACGCAGCCAACCAAGCGCAGATTAATCGCACCCGCCTGCGCAGCCCTCGTGAGTTGCTGGGGGTGGTAAAAACTGTGCTCTTTTCCCCGGAGGACTTGGCCCTGGTGCGCGGGGAGCCGGCTGGGCGCCGCGCCTACCTCGATAGCATCATTGCCTCGCGGACTCCGCGTCTAGCGGGCGTGAAGGCCGACTATGACAAGGTGCTCAAGCAGCGCAACGCCCTGCTGAAATCGGCCTCCGGCAGCCTGCGCCGCGGCTATTCCGATAGCGATGGCGCCGCTGCGTTGGCCACCTTGGATACCTGGGATGCGCAGCTTGCCCGGCTCGGCGCCCAGGTGATTGCCGCCCGCCTTGCGCTTGTCGACGCCCTCTTGGACCACATCCCCGCCGCCTATTCCGGCCTAGCGCCAGAATCGCGGCCGGCGCACGTGGAGTATAAGTCCACGATCGATACCTCCGATCGCGAGGTGCTAGAGGCCGTGCTGCTCACCGAGTTGGCCGCCGCCCGGCAGCGCGAGATCGAACGCGGCATTTCCCTGGTGGGTCCGCACCGCGACGATCTGGTGCTTAACCTGGGCGATCAGCCGGCCAAGGGCTTTGCCAGCCACGGCGAGACGTGGTCTTATGCCATCGCGCTGCGCCTGGCGGAATTCAACCTCCTGCGCCAGGAGGGAGGATCCGATCCGGTGCTCATCTTGGACGATGTCTTTGCCGAGCTCGATGCCAAGCGCCGCAAGCAGCTGGTCCACTTGGCCGCCGAGGCGGAGCAGGTGCTCATCACCGCGGCCGTGGATGAGGATTTGCCCGGAAACTTGGAACCCATCGTGCGCTACCGCGTGAGCGTAGAAGATACCGAGACCGGTCGCATTTCCAAGCTCAGCGCCGAGGAAGGTGAAGGGAATGAGTGAGGAACAAGGGGGCGTCGGCAAGCAGCGCATCGATCCCGTGACCCAGTACTTTAAGCTGGTTCGGTCCACCTCCAAAAACCCGCCGAAGCTGACCCGCCCGGTGCCGAAGATGCCGGTGCCCTCGCTGGAGAAGGCGCAGAAGCAGGGGTATATGGGCTATCAACGGGGCTTACCCACTGGCCCGGATGGCAGGAAGAAGCGGCGCACCCTGGCCGTGCCGAGCCTGGGATCCCAAATTAACCGCGAGGTGGTCAATCGTGGGTGGGAGCATGATCTGGCTAATGGCTGGGTGATGGGCAATTGGGAGCATCTGGTGGGCGAGCGCATTGCCGCGCATACGCAGCCGCAGCGGATTAAGGACAAGATTGTCTATGTATCCTGTGATAACTCCACGTGGGCAACGGAGCTGCGCTACCTGCAGCGCCAAATCCTGCGGAAAATCTCTGATCGCCTAGGCCCCGATGTCATTGTGGAACTGCGGATTCACGGGCCGAAGCAAAGGCGCAATTATGAGGGGCGGCAGTGGGTCAAACCGCAAGGATCACAAGATACATACGGCTAATAGGTTGAGGTTTACTCAGACCTGCACAATGCAAATAACCTCAGAGCGCGCCAGATTCCTATCTCTCACGGGTGTGGGGTGTCTTTCAGTAGGGGGTATCCGTGTAGAATAGTCAAGGTCTTAGAATTAGCTATAGCCAAAAGGAGAGCACGAATCCGTGGCTGAAGAACACGCATATGATGCTGGGTCAATTACGATCCTGGAGGGCCTCGAGGCCGTCCGTAAGCGCCCCGGCATGTACATTGGTTCGACCGGTTCGCGCGGCCTGCACCACCTCATTTGGGAGATTGTTGATAACTCCGTCGATGAGGCCATGGCCGGCTACGCCGATAAGGTTACCGTCAAGCTGCTGGAGGATGGCGGCGTAGAGGTCATCGATAATGGCCGTGGCATTCCGGTAGAAATGCACGCCTCTGGTGCACCTACCGTCCAGGTGGTCATGACCCAGCTGCACGCCGGCGGTAAGTTCGACTCCGATTCCTACGCCGTTTCCGGCGGCCTGCACGGCGTCGGCATTTCCGTGGTGAACGCGCTATCTACCCGCGTGGAGGCGGAGATCAAGCGCGACGGCAAGCACTGGTACCAAAACTTCCAGAACGCCATCCCGGACGAGCTCGTTGAGGGTGGCAATGCCCGCGGCACGGGCACCAAGATCCGTTTCTGGGCGGACCCGGAAGTTTTTGAAACTACCGAGTACGATTACGACACTATTTCGCGCCGCCTGCAGGAAATGGCCTTCCTGAATAAGGGCCTGAGCATTGAGCTCATTGATGAGCGCGTCACCGAAGAGCAGATCGAGCTGGAAGAAATCGCCGATGCAGAATCCGGCGAGACCAGCGCGGATGAGACCTCCTTCGATGATGCCCCGGACGCCGGCGATACCTTTAACGAGGAATCCGGCGAGGCAAAGGATGCTGCGGCAGAAAAGAAGCGCCGCAAGAAGGTAACCTTCCACTACCCGGATGGTTTGACCGACTACGTCAAGTACCTCAATAAGTCCAAGACCGCGATCCACCCGACCATCGTTTCCTTCGATGCCAAGGGCGAGGATCACGAGGTAGAGGTAGCGCTGCAGTGGAATCAGGGCTATAAGCAGTCCGTGCACACCTTTGCCAATACCATCAACACCCACGAGGGCGGCACGCACGAAGAGGGCTTCCGTGCGGCTCTGACCTCCCTGATGAACCGCTACGCCAAGGAGCATAAGCTCCTCAAGGAAAAGGACGGCAACCTTTCCGGCGATGACTGCCGCGAAGGCTTGGCGGCCGTCATTTCCGTCAAGGTGGGCGACCCGCAGTTCGAGGGCCAGACTAAGACCAAGCTGGGCAATTCCGAGATCAAGGGCTTTGTCCAGCGCGCGGTCAACGAGCACGTCAATGACTGGTTCGATGCCAACCCGGCTGAGGCCAAGGCCATCATCAATAAGGCCGTGTCCTCCGCGCATGCTCGCATGGCTGCCCGCAAGGCTCGCGAGATGGTGCGCCGCAAGTCCGCCACCGACCTCGGCGGCCTGCCAGGCAAGCTTGCAGATTGTCGCTCGAAGGATCCGAAGATTTCTGAGCTCTACATCGTGGAGGGTGACTCCGCAGGTGGCTCCGCTAAGGGTGGCCGCGATTCCATGTTCCAGGCCATCCTGCCGCTGCGCGGCAAGATCCTGAACGTGGAGAAGGCCCGCATGGATAAGGTCCTCAAGAACGCCGAGGTCCAGGCGATTATTACCGCACTGGGTACCGGCATCCACGAGGAATTCGATATCAAGAAGCTGCGCTACGACAAGATCGTGCTTATGGCCGATGCCGACGTGGACGGCCAGCACATTGCCACGCTGCTTCTGACCTTGCTCTTCCGCTTCATGCCGCAGCTGGTTGAGGATGGCCACGTGTTCCTGGCTAACCCGCCGCTGTACAAGCTCAAGTGGTCTAAGGGTACTCCGGGCTATGCTTTTTCCGACGCCGAGCGCGATAAGCTGCTGGTCGAGGGCCTGGAGCAAAACCGCAAGATCAATAAGGATGACGGCATCCAGCGCTACAAGGGTCTGGGCGAGATGAACGCCGCAGAGCTGTGGGAGACCACGCTTGACCCGAGCACCCGCATCCTGCGCCGCGTGGATCTGGAAGACGCGCAGCGTGCCGATGAGCTCTTCTCCATCCTCATGGGTGATGATGTCTCGGCTCGCCGCTCCTTCATTACCCGCCGCGCGAAGGACGTCCGCTTCCTGGATATCTAAAGCGCAGCATGAAGCCCACCGTGGAACTACCGCGGTGGGCTTTAATTGTGGCGTCGGAAAGCACTGGGCCTAGGTCTGGGAGCTGCGCTGATCCGCTATGGCGAATCCTAGAGAAGCGAGGCACATGGCGAGGATGACGCCGAAGCCGGTGATGATGGACAGCGGCCAGTCCGCGCTCGTTCCGTGCAAGGTGGCAAAAACGATGGCCGTAATTACGGCAAGTCCAATGGCCGTACCGATGCGCTGGCCGGTTTGGAGGACGGCGCCGGACGATCCGGCGTAAGCCTGTGGAACATGCGCCAAGGTGAGCGTTTGGTTGGGGGAGATGACCGAGCCTTGCCCGCCGCCAACAAAGGCCAGCGAAAGGACCATCCACCATTCACTAGCGCCCCATTGCTCGGTGGCCCAGATAAGCGCAATTGTGGCCACTAGACCGAAGATGGTCACCAGCATGCCAAGTACCACGACCTTGCGCCCATAAACGGAAACGGATCGGCCGGCCAGTGTGGCAGATATCGAGCTCAACAAGGCAGCCGGAATGCCTACGGAGCCGGCCGCCAGGGCAGAGTGTCCGAGTCCGCTTTGGAAGTAAAGTGCCACGAGTACCCAAATGCTGGTAATGCCCATAAACCACAAGGTGGCGATGATGGTGCCATTGCGAAAACTCGGGGTAGCGAAGATAGTGAGATCCACCATCGGCGGATGGCCGGTGGCCTTGTGGCGGCGCTCCCACAGCACCCATCCCACAAGGAGGACGGCGCCCAGCAGTAGGAGCCACCATACAGCCGGGGAGGCGGAGGATTCCATGAAGGGGAAGAGGATGGCCCACACCGCAGCGCCGAGAATCACCGCACCGATGGGATCCAGGGTGGCGAGGGCCTTGAAGATGCCCAGTTTATTGCCGTTTTCATCGCGCACGCGGGAAAACAGCGGCCGCGGAAACCACAGCAATCCTAAGATGATGGCAATAAGGCCGACGGGGAAATTGACCAGCATGGTCAGCCGCCAGCCTAGGTCCGCGCCGCCGAGGCGGATGAGCAGGCCGCCCAGTACCGGTCCGATGGCCACGGCGATGCCCACCGTGGAGCCAAAGTAGCCGAAGGCGCGGGCGCGCTCCGGACCGCGGAAGTATTGCTGGATCATGCCCACGCCCTGCGGATTGAGCAGCCCAGCGCCTATGCCTTGAATAAAGCGGGCGGCGTTGAGCGCTTCCGCGTTGGGGGCAAAACCGGCCACAGCGGCGCTGAGGGAATAGATGGCGATGCCCGCTAGAAAGATGCCGCCGCGGCCGACGAGATCTCCCGCGCGGCCGGCCGCCACGAGGATAACGCCGAAGGTGAGCGCATAGCCGGAGAGCACCCATTGCACATCAGACTCAGAGGCTCCCAGGCCCGATTGAATCGAGGGCAGGGCTACGTTCACGATCGACACGCTCAGCAGGGACATGAAGAGTGCCGTGAGCAAAACGATAAGTACCCGCCAGCGGGCGGGATCTTGGCCGGCGGGGTACTCGGTCTGGTTAGCTGCGGAAGTAGTCACTTCCACACTTATACTCTGCGGTTTGTTCTAGGTTCAAGCGTGCGGAAACTACATGTGTTTTTGCAGCACGCGGCCGAAATCCGGGACCGCAGGAGTGAGGAATTCCGAGGCCTTACCGCGCAAGGAGTTATAAGGCTTAGACAGCGCGGGGGAGTTAATCTGCTCGGCGTGCTTATCGGCCACCGACATGATGGAATCGCTCACCTGGGCGCTGCGCGGCTCCAGGAAGGAACCGAAATCCTGCTCGGAGGTTTCCGAAAATTCCTGCCAGTGTGGATCCAGGGCATCGAGGACATCCGGCAGCACGCGGCCCAGGGCCTTGGTGATGATGGCGGAGTCGACCTTCTTCGCGGCGGCGACGGCGCCCTTGAGCGCCATGCCGGTAATGCCCGACTGCTTGGCGACGACCCCCTCAACCAGCTCGCCGCAATCGTTAATCACCGCAGTGCGCTGCGGACCTGACATAAGTTCAGAAAGATGTGCCATGCTGCACCACCTTACGCGAATTAGGCGGGCTGTCCCGGCAGGCCAGGGAGGTTGGCCTGAATGGCAGCAATCTGATCGGCGATCTGGCCCAGGCCGGCATCGCGTGCAGCCTTCTCCACATCCACGTTAGGGGAGTACAGCGCCACGGCGCTGGCCAGCGCGGTGACGCCAGCGGCCGCTGCGGTGATAATCAGGGTGAGATCCAGCTGGGAAGAGCCGGTAGAGGAACCACCAGTCTGTCCCTGCTCAAAGTTCGGATTTACCTGGTCTTTCCAGGAATCTGCCTCAGCTGCAGTAGCAATCGGAGCAGTGATGGCGGTGGCAGCTAGCGCCACGGCGGTAAGGCTCGAGGCGGCGATCTTTTTGACGTGGGACATGGTGGTAGTTCCTTTCTTGGGTCACTATCCCTAGTAACTTAGGTAACTTCTTTAACACTAAGGTAGACGCGCGCGCTGAACTTTGCGAACTCTGCGTTATACCCGCTCAGCGCCGGCACGCGGGCTAATACCTCTGCCATGGCGCGGGCAGCATCGCGGTGGTTGTCATGAATGGCTATTCCCTCCACCTTGGCGGTGCTGGCAGCTGCCGCGGCCGCTAGGGCGGCGAAGTTGGTGATGCGGACGTTAAAGCGAGCGCAAAACTCGCGGGCCAAGAGGTAGAGCTGTTCAGTAGTCATGCTCGCCTAGGACTGTGCGGGCCGGGCACGGCGGATTTCCGCCTCCAGCTCAGCGCGGCCGGGGAGGAGGGCGCGGGCGGTGGACTGCACGTGGGCGTCGGCAAGCGTGCGGGCTGCCGCCGCAACAACGGCGCGCACCACCGCCTCGTGCTTGGAGGTGCCCTGCGCGGAAGCCAGTAGCGTGAGCGCGTGATCCTGTTCGGCCGTAAGTCGCAATGTCATTGCCATGCCTCAGTGATACCACGGTGATACCACTCGTGCGGCAATTCGGGTCCTGAAAGGCGCTAGAGGGTAGAATTTGGCGTTATGAGTGACAATAACGACGATCTTTTTGATCGCATATTTCCCATTGACATTAATGAGGAGATGGAGTCGAGCTACATCGACTACGCCATGTCCGTCATCGTCGGCCGTGCCCTGCCGGAGGTGCGCGACGGCATGAAGCCGGTGCACCGCCGTATCCTCTACGCGATGTTCGATTCCGGTTACCGCCCGGAGCGCGGCTACGTGAAGTCCGCCCGCCCGGTTTCGGACACCATGGGTCAGTTCCACCCGCACGGTGACGTCGCCATCTATGACACCTTGGTGCGTCTGGCCCAGTCCTGGAACATGCGCTACCCACTGGTGGATGGCCAGGGTAACTTCGGTTCCCGCGGCAACGATGGCCCGGCGGCAATGCGTTATACGGAGTGTAAGCTCACCCCGTTGGCCATGGAGATGGTGCGCGATATCCGCGAGAACACCGTGGACTTCTCGCCCAACTACGATGGCAAGACCAGTGAGCCAGACGTCCTGCCGTCCCGCGTTCCGAACCTGCTCATGAACGGTTCTGGCGGCATTGCCGTGGGTATGGCCACCAATATCCCGCCGCATAACCTCAATGAGCTGGCCGAGGCCATCTACTGGATGCTGGATAACCCAGACGCCGATGAAGAGGCTGCGCTGGAAGCCTGCATGGAACGCGTCAAGGGCCCAGATTTCCCCACCGCCGGCCTCATTGTGGGCGATCAGGGCATCAAGGATGCCTACACCACCGGCCGCGGTTCCATCCGCATGCGCGGTGTGACCTCCATCGAGGAGTCTGGCTCCCGTCAGACCATCGTGATTACCGAGCTGCCGTTCCAGGTCAACCCGGATAACCTCATCTCCAATATCGCGGAGTCCGTGGCCAGCGGCAAGATTGCGGGCATTTCCAAGATCGAGGATGAGTCCTCTGACCGCGTGGGCATGCGCATCGTGGTCACCCTGAAGCGCGATGCCGTGGCTCGAGTGGTGCTCAATAACCTCTACAAGCACTCCCAGCTGCAGACCTCCTTCGGCGCCAACATGCTCTCCATTGTTGACGGCGTGCCGCGCACCCTCCGCCTGGATCAGATGCTGCGCTACTACGTGGAGCACCAGATCGAGGTCATCGTTCGCCGTACCCAGTACCGCTTGAACGAGGCCGAGAAGCGCGCCCACATCTTGCGCGGCTTGGTCAAGGCCCTAGACATGCTGGATGAGGTCATCGCCCTTATCCGCCGTTCGCCCACCGTGGACGAGGCGCGCGAAGGCTTGAAGGAGCTTCTCGACGTCGACGATATCCAGGCCGATGCCATCCTCGCCATGCAGCTGCGCAAGCTGGCTGCCCTGGAGCGCCAGAAGATCATCGACGAGTTGGCCGAGATCGAGCGCGAGATCGCTGACCTGAAGGACATCCTCGCCCGCGAGGAGCGCCAGCGCCAGATTGTCCACGATGAGCTGGCAGAGATCGTCGATAAGTATGGCGATGAACGCCGCACCGAGATCATCCCGGCCACCGGCGATGTCACCGATGAGGACCTCATTGCCCGCGAGAACGTCGTGGTCACCATTACCTCTACCGGCTACGCTAAGCGCACCAAGGTGGATTCCTATAAGGCGCAAAAGCGCGGCGGCAAGGGCGTGCGCGGCGCTGAGCTCAAGCAGGACGATATTGTGAAGAACTTCTTCGTCTGCTCCACGCACGACTGGATCTTGTTCTTTACCAACTTCGGCCGCGTCTACCGCCTCAAGGCCTATGAGCTGCCAGAGGGCGGTCGCGCCGCACGCGGCCAGCACGTGGCTAACCTACTGGAATTCCAGCCGGAAGAAAAGATCGCGCAGGTCATTCAGATTCAGTCCTACGAGGACGCTCCTTACCTGGTCCTCGCCACCCAGCAGGGCCGCGTGAAGAAGTCCCGCCTGACCGATTACGAGTCCGCACGTTCCGCTGGCCTTATCGCCATCAACCTCAATGAGGGCGATGCGCTCATCGGCGCACAGCTCGTCTCCGAGGGCGATGACATCCTGCTTACCTCCGAGCAGGGCCAGGCTATCCGCTTTACTGCCGACGACGACCAGCTGCGCCCCATGGGCCGCGCTACCGCCGGTGTGAAGGGCATGCGCTTCCGCGGCGATGACCAGCTGCTATCCATGTCCGTGGTCCACGATGGCGAGTTCCTTCTGGTCGCCACCTCTGGTGGTTACGGCAAGCGCACCGCCATTGAGGAATACACCCCGCAGGGCCGCGGCGGCTTGGGTGTTATGACCTTCAAGTACACCCCGAAGCGCGGCAAGCTCATCGGCGCCATCTCCGTCGATGAGGATGACGAGATCTTCGCCATCACCTCCGCCGGCGGCGTCATCCGCACCGAGGTGGACCAGATTCGTCCGTCCTCCCGTGCGACCATGGGCGTGCGCTTGGTGAACCTGGCTGACGATGTCGAATTGCTTGCCATCGACCGCAACGTCGAAGAAGATGGTGAGGAAGACGCTCAGGCTGTAGCCAAGGGCGAAAAGACCGTGGATGAGGTCCAGCAGGAGCACAAGGCTGGCGATGCTTCCAAGGATGAGGAGTAATTAATGGCACGACGAGACGTAACGATTACGCGAATCTCGCCCACCTCCGCGTTCCGCGTTGGTCTGGCATTGTCACTCGTCGGACTCATCGCCTGGATGCTGGCCGTATGCTTGCTCTACATCGGCCTGAACCAGGTGGGCATTTGGGAATCGCTCAATAGCCTCGTCGGCGGCGTGGGCGGCGGATTCGAGGTCACCTTCGGTGTCATCATCTCCGCCTCCGCGCTCATCGGCGTTATTTTCGCCGTTCTCCTTACGTTGCTGGCACCACTGATGGCGGTTATTTACAACGCCATCGTGGACGTCTTTGGCGGCCTGCGGGTCGACCTAGACAACCGCTAGCGCCTCTCTCGCCATAGCGGATGCCGGCACCTTCGGGTGCCGGCATTTTCCTTTCTTCAGCAGGAATCTTTCTCCTTTGTTTGATGGCGTAAAATGCTCATTGAGCAGGCGATTTGTATAAATCCGGGGATAGTATGTAGAGTTAATTCTCGTTCCGCACAAGGGCCTATAGCTCAGTCGGTTAGAGCGCATCGCTGATAACGATGAGGTCGCTGGTTCGATTCCAGCTAGGCCCACCACGGAACAATGGGGCATTAGCTCAATTGGTAGAGCATCTGCTTTGCAAGCAGAAGGTCAGGAGTTCGATTCTCCTATGCTCCACAGCATGAAGTCCGGCTTCCTCTTCGGAGGGGCCGGACATTTTTTATTTCCGCGGTCGTTCCCAAGCGCGGGTTAAGGGTCAAAATGTGTGTCTGGCTCGGCGTGTCGCGGGGGTTAGATTTGGCCTTTTTGAATGCCGATTGAGT